>JACVQG010000088.1 GCA_015661045.1 Dehalococcoidia bacterium
CTTCACGTTTCCTGTCATTCTGAACGCAGTGAAGAATCTGGGGTGGAGCATCATACGTATCTGGTTGCATCTCCACCCCAGACCCTTCGCTTTGCTCAGAGCTTGTGAAAAAATAGGACGGCTCCTATCTGGAGAACAATCAATTTTATATCTGGGCTTTGAATATATTCACAAACTCTCAGCATGACAAGTGTTACGCTTCCTCTTTGTATGAGTCTATCCAATAATGCAAAGACCCTGAGTGAATCACCCATTGTGTTTCTAATTACTTATCCAGTCCCCTCTGAAGGCCACGTAAATATGAAATGTCGCCGGCATGCTCGGCTGAATGAACGATAATAAGTGCAAAAACCCCTGCAATACTTATATCACCGCGCCGGGGCATATTGATCACCCTATCGAACTGGGCAGCCGTCATACCTTTCAGGTACTCTACGGTCCGGGTGCGCACGGCCTCAGAATAGGCTACTAAATCCTTGATTTCCGGCACACGAAAAGCGGCGATTTGCTCGACCGTTAAATGCCCCCCGCTATCGCTTACCGTCATGTTCAACTTCCGGTACCAATTCTCTGACTCCCAGACCTCAGGCTTGCCCTGAATCCTGGACTGGACGAACATGTCCTCGGACCGCGCCTGATGAAAAAAAATGAGTCCTATCGAGTTGGTTTCAGCCCCCGGCCGGAATTTCAACTCATCGGGGTTTAAGCCGTCCACCGCTTTCATCGTCGCTTGTTTCACTCTGTCCAGCCCGTTTTGAATGAAATCTTTTAGCTCCATCTTAAATTCTCTCCTTGTTCCCGTATCACACGGGGAATAATAAATGTTAAGCCGTTTGGTCGAATTATAGTTGCAATTGATTAAGGGGTCAAGAAAGTGGAGTTGCCACAATCTACCAACTACTTTTGTTAGCCTCTGATTTCAGGGGTTACCTTTGGACGGCTCGTGTCCAGGAGTCAAACTTTGTTTTGACATATGATGGCAAAATGCATATAATTTGCGGTAGTAAGGGATACACTTAAAGTTGCTGTTTTTTCGGACTAACACGTCGAGCGACAGCTTCAAATTCCAAAGGGGTGAAATGGCAACCAGGCCGACACGTCTCATCATTCTGGCTGTTACCGTGTTATTACTCACAGCCCTGCTCTCCGCGTTCATCGGACAGGGTGTGTCCCGCTATGCCGTAGCCCAGCAACCACCAATCCCACCCACGCCCACGCGTCCCCCGACGCCTACCCCACCCGTTATCCCCACCCCGGACATACCGAAGTACTCCTTTAAAGGCCCTTCGCTGGATATCCCCAGGGAGGCCCGCCAGGCTATATCCGACAAAGACTTCATTGACGTGTTTTGCCTTACCTCGCAGTGGCAGATGGAGCTATTCTACCAGGTCATGGACATCTGGGGGCCTGGATTCGTCAAGGTCAAGGAAATTGCAACACCGATGGGCGTCCAGATGGACATCCCGGATCTTGCTGCCCTCAAAGCGCAGGGTAAAGCTAAAGTAGATGCGGTGTGCGCGGCTGCCAGCGTAGAGGCGGCTCAGTCGGCGGTGGGTGAGTTGCTAAGCTTCGGCAGCGCTACTCAAGACACGTTTCAGCAGGTAGGGAAAACGCTTGAGACCCGGTTCCGCGACGAGGGCAATAAGCTTGCGGTAAAGATTGAGAAACAAGCAAATGATTATGCCGAACAAGAGAAAACAAGACTGACTAAAGAGATGTCAGCCAAGGTTGCAGCGCTGATCCCGAAGTCTTCAGGCGGAGCCCCGCCTAACATGCAGGCAATCCAGGCGCAGATAAATACGCTGGTGCAGCAAACCGTTGCTGAAATCACACAGAATATGGAAAAATACGTAAATGGTATCGTTGAAAAAGAAGTCGGGCCGTTTAAGCAGTTGGATGCATTGCTCACTGACCTGGGGGCCAAATCCGTGAAGGCTAGAGCCACCGATACCCCGCGGGGCGCCGAGCTTAAGCGCCAGGCCATCGCCAAACGCAAACAGATTGTTCAGCGTATGCTGGACGTGAATATTACTCGAGCTAAGACGGAGTTGGAGGGCGCGCGGGCGGACCTGGACCTTGCCAAACGCAACGACCCATCGGTGAAAAACGTTGACGACATCCTGGCCGAGTTGGCCCGGGACCGGCAGGCATTGGAACGGAAAATAGATACGGCTCTGGCCAGCGACGTCCCCGGCGCTGATGCAGAAATCCAGTTCCGGGCGGCCATAGATGAGTTCGTAAACAAGTGGACAGCCCTGGCCCAGCAGGCAGAAAAACAGAGGCCCAATGCCATAACTATCCGGGATCGCGCCCGCCCACAGCTAATCCTCGCCAAAGCCCAGCTACTGGCCGGCGCCCAGTCTATCACTCTGCTACTTTCACAGTCGGCAGGTAAGACCGATTCCCAAAGTGAGGCCGTAAATGCTCAAGCCGCACAATTAGCGGCCATGAAAGACAAGTTGAACGCCCTGGCGAGCCGTATCGACCAGGCGATAGCCACGCTGGACAAGGTTACAGCCGACTCCCCGGTGAAGCCTCTTATGGAGCTTCTGGATGGCATTCAGAAAGAGGGCGATGCCTTGCAGAACGACATCGGAGCGGGTAAAGCCACCGCATCCAAGCGGGAGAGCGTCTTCATCCAGGCTGAGGATGAGTTAGCGGCGTTTGTAAGCAAGCCCGGCACAGAGTGGGACTCCGTAAAAGAGAATAAGCCGTCCTGGCGGGCTGGCTGGACAGGGACCGGCGACTGGTACCTCTCCCGCCAGGGTGACAAGCTTACATATAAATTCAATATACAGAACCGCGGCGTATTCTATGTGTGGGTGCGGGACTGGGATGACGGCAAGCATCAACCCGGCTCCGGAGCTATCGATATGGAGTTCTATTGGGGGTCGGGGAGCGCCCCGCTCAAGAACGTCCCGGAGAACACCGTGCGGAATAGCCAGCACCAGTGGCACCAGGTGGGCCAGGTCACCCTGGGCGCTCCCGGTCAAATAGGCTTTTCTGTACTGAAGTCGGCCACGACGTCCAAGGCGGCCATACTGGATGCTTTCTTCCTGAGCACAGACCCTAACGAGCGCCCACCGGAAGCCCCACCAATGCCGAAGAAGACTCAGACTGTGGAGACCATCTTAATTCAGGCAGAGGATGAAACGGCCGTGGCAGTTTCCAAACCTGGTACGAGTTGGGATTCAACCGAGGAGGTCAAACCATCGTGGCGCTCCGGATGGACCGGCACTGGCGACTGGTACCTTTCCCGTCAGGGTGACCGACTTACGTACAAGTTCAATATCCAGAAACCGGGTACATTCTATGTATGGGTACGGGACTGGGATGATGGCAAACACCAGCCCGGATCCGGCGCAATCGACATGGACTTTTCCTTTGCGGGCGGGACAGCCCAACTTAAAAACGTCCCGGAGAACACTGTTCGTAATAGCCAGCACCAATGGCACCAGGTAGGTCAGGTTACTCTGGGCGCTGCGGGGGCGACGGGTGTAACCGCACAGGGAGGGCCTACGGGCGGTGTTGTAGCGGCGCCGGGTAGCGGCCCGGGGCTGACTGGTGTGACTATGACAATTACCAAGCCGGCTACGACTACCAAGGCGGCTGTGCTGGACGCCTTTTTACTGACTACCGACCCGGCTGTAAAGCCTTGAGAGAGCAGGAGATATAGTGGAGAGAACGAGCCATCACTGGAAGATACAGATAGCGGCAGGAGCCCTCATCCTGGCATCTTTCTTTGGCGCATGCACTGGCGAGAAGCAAGCGACTCCAACACCCGTGCCCGCAGCGCCGCCGACACCGGCGCCCACCGCCGTACCTTTGCCTGCTGCTACCTCCTCCCTTGCGCCGACACCCCGGCCAACTGTCGAGGCGACAGTTATCCCTGCGCCCCGTCCGACAGCAACGCCTGCATCAACACCGCAACCAACACCCGCTACGACCCCGGCGGCTACGGCATCTCCGCAAACTCCTACGCCAGCGCCACCACCCCCACCCACAGCGGCGGCAACCTCCACACCCGGCGCTGCACTGGCGACATCTTCACTTAATGACGTGCTGGATAAACTCTCCTCTGTTAATCTGAATTTGGAACCACAGCCCGTTATGGGAAACATAGAGGGACTGTCGGTGGGTGACATAGGGCTACCCTCGCAGTTGATGTCCAGTCCCGGGCTCAACCTGGACGTCCGCTTCGACGGACGTGTAGATATACAGACACCCGCAATGCCATCTTTCCCGGGTGCAGCTTCGGGCGGTTTCCCCAATATCCCGACCCCCCCTGCGGGTTTCGGTGGATTCCCGAATATACCCACTCCACCTGCGGGTTTCGGCGGTTTTCCTAATATACCGACACCCCCTTGACGGGTGTTCGGAAACTGGCCCTTTGAACCCTCCCCAAATGCCCTATACCGGGTATGAAATCCTAAATCCCAAGCCTTGTCCCCGCGAAGGCGGGGAACTAAACCCCAAATGTTATGCTATAATCAAGGCACAGAGCTTACCGGGAGGTGGTCTAGTTGACAACGAAAACCAAAGCTGGAATTAAGCAACTGAAATTTAGAGTACCTATAATTGTCGAACCTGACACACTCGGTTTCCACGCCTATTCCCCGGCGCTCAAAGGACTGCATATGGGTGGAGATACGGAGCAAGAAGCTTTGGAGAATGCCCGGAAGACAGCAAAAAATTTCCTGGAAATTATGATACAAGATGGCATTCCGATTCCTTTGAGTATATTATCCAGAGACGAGGCAAAAAAGTTACCCGGCGCAATCACAAAAGAAGGTTATTATACCGAGGATATCACGATTAACCTTCAATGAAGCCGGATATTTGGGACCAACTAAAAAATATTACTGCTGCCGAACTTATTCGCGCCCTGGAAAATGATGGTTGGAAACCCCGTGTCGGAAGTGGTTCAAGAAGGATATACAAGAAAGGGTTGAACTTAGTGTCCATTCACTATCACCCGAAGAAGTCTTTTGGGAGTGACTTGCTGAAAGACCTGCTTATAGATATCGGCTGGAACGAGGAAGATTTGAAGCGGCTTAAGCTTGTAAAATAAAATGCTTGTTCCCAAACAGTAGTGTAGTGTTACCTCAAAGACCTATCTTTTTTCTCGAGACCGTTTAGTTTTACCTCAGCTTTAAAACCAGATTCCCCCGAAAATAGCCGCTTTTTGTCATCCAGGAGTCCCGAAGATCGGGACGAAGGATCTCAGGGTGGGGGAACACATTAGTGTCTACTACTGCCCTGATCATCAATTATTACGCTGACGGATTTCAGCAATAGCTTCGGTTACATCTTTTTTTACCTCTTCAAAAGGAATTTCCTTACTTCTCTCAGCCACTACTTCCAATTGATTGAAAAGAGCTTCTTTGGCGACCGGGCTGGTGCTCGTTGCCAGAAGAAATAGCTCTACATTCACTTTTGTGACCCGGTAGTTTCGCCCTGGCCGGGAAGCGATGAGTTTACCCTCCCGGATATAACGGTATACTGTGTCCTTGTTGAGTTGGAGATAATCGGCTACCTGTTCCGGAGTCATGACCTCTTTTAGCGCTTCCATCATACCCCTCCTGCTGCCTATATTACAGGGCTACAGTTGGTTATTGTATACTTTTGTTGTTAGCCGTTGCAGGAGAATTTATTTATTTCTTAGCGCCAGGTAGGAATCCAACAATCTGACTTTTTGTTCGTTTTGGATTGATTATAATGGGAGGGGCTACCAAGTGGGGCAACAATCATAGTTAGGTGGCTGTTTTCCCTTCTATTTTCTACCTATTCTGAAAATCTTGTACCTCACGGAGTTTTTTTTGGAACTTTGCCATTGTATGAAACGGAAATTCAATCACATTTAGTTTCTGCTGACTTTCGAGTTCTTCATAGCGACCGATAAATGGCCTTCCATTGGGATACTTATCCTGTGCTTCATGCACCAACCCATCAATGATGTGCAAAGAGTCTGCCACTAACGAAATCTCAAAGGCAGACACACCGAGATTGATAAGTTGAATTTGTGATTGAAATCCGTTGAGATAAGGAAGGAGTTCCATATGTTGGGGTTGGCTCTGCAGGTCAGGTTTTACTGCACCCCACTTTTTATAGCTACTAATTAGGTTATCTCGGTCCATACTAATTGAAACCTTAATAACAACATTACCTTTTTGGTCTGGATACTCCCTAATCTCTATTGAGCCAAGTGGTAGGCCACAATGCTGAACGTAATCACGAAGTTTGGAAAAGAATCTATAGGGGAAATTACCGTCATAACAGGCAGCTGTGAGCTTCTTAAAGTTATCGAGGAAAGAATG
>JACVQG010000361.1 GCA_015661045.1 Dehalococcoidia bacterium
AATCTTCTTTGTTCATTTTTTATTTGGCTCTCCTTATCCTGTTTTTTAATTGTAACGTCTAATTTCAAATTCCTATAACAACGTATTGAAGCTTTGGAACTCCATTCCGTCAAACATTATTTCACCCCCTTTCAAGACAAAATAAAAAGCCCTCCGCCAAAATAGGCGAAAGGCTTTAATGATCTACCTCCGCCCATTCACCTTGCGGGTCAAGGTTGGCAAGCGGTCATCGGGCCAGTTCCCTACCGCTACTCTAGATAGTATTCAATTCCCTTTTACATCCTTATCATATCATATAAAGTGTAAAATGGCAACCTGAAAACAGCTAACCTTGCTTGTGGTACAGTGACGGACAATTGCTGAGACTTTAGAAATTGCGTATGATATAGGCAAGGATGAGTAAATCTATGTCCAATTTAGACTTTTATTTTATGTCTCTTGTCTTCAAATTTCGCGACCTATTCGCGCCCCGCATAAATATCCTGAAAGAGGCAGGGATAAAGCCGGGATTCCATATACTCGATTATGGTTGTGGACCGGGAGGTTATATCATTCCGCTTGCCATATTGGTGGGCGCAACGGGCAAAATCTATGCGCTGGATATACACCCTCTGGCAATCAAGATGGCGCAAGATATTATTACCAGGAAGAAACTAACTAATGTAAAAACGATTCGTTCCGATTGCAAAACCGGGCTACAAGATAATAGCCTGGATATAGTCCTGTTATACGATATACTTCATGATTTGAAAGACACAGATACGATATTAGAAGAGCTACATCGAGTATTAAAACCAAACGGAATATTATCTGTGCGCGATCACCACCTGAAAGAACATGAGATAGCGTCCAGAATTACAAAAACTGAATTGTTTAACGTTTTGAGAAAAGGCGACAAGACTTATAACTTCATAAAGGCGAAGTAAAAACAAGACGCAGTAGTGGGCCAAGACGAGCGCAATTTTTACAAGAGTACTCTTTCATCCGGAGTCCCCTGGCGCCGTCCCGACCTGTCGGGACCCAAATCCGTTGTGGGCTAATTATTATCCATCCAAACTTGAGCACCCTCACCTTTCAGTTCCTCTCCCTCGATGGGAGAGGAAAATGGAAGTTCTTAAGTCAGGCCGGGATACTTGTAATAGTCCTACCGGCCCCACAAGCTGTTCAGCCAGCGTTCCGTATATCGCTTGATAGCTTCCTGTGTGTCCGCTACGGTTAGAATGATAGGCCTGGGAAGTGAAACCTGAGCGCCTTGAGGCAAGAAGTCCTTACGGACGGAAGCCACCTTGGCCGCTTTGCCGTAAACTGTCTGCCCTTCCGGTGAAAGGAACCAGTTCAGGAAAACCCTGGAGGCGTTGGGGTGTGGCCCGTCTTTAAAGGCCGCCGTCGTTACTCCGGCCAGCACCGTGCCATCGCTCAAGGCAACGGCGCGGATAGGCGCTCCCTCCCCCAGGAACCGCCCATAAACTATATCCGGCCCACGGATGGAAAGGGTACGTTCACCCCGAGATAAGAGTAGACCTTCCTCAGGTGCGGCAGTGGTGAACTTGATGTCCTGTTTATATAAGTCCTTCAGGAAAGTTTCATCTATGACCTTCTCCCGCTGTAAAGCCACAATCATTTCGTATGGAGCGGAACTGGTCATATAGTCACTGAACAGCATCTGCCCCTTCCATTTTGGGTCCAGAAGATCTCGCCATACTTTCGGTTCTTGCCCGGGCTTGACCTGGTTGGTGTTCACCCAGGTGGCATAGGTGCTGAAATTAAAGATAACGAGGTGTTTATCCTGTGGGTCAAGGCCCAAAACATCTGCTACCCACACGTTTTTCTCCCGTAATGTGGGGAGGTCGTCACCTACACTTGCGGTAAGCCCTTCCTTCTTCATATTGGTAACGCCGGAAGCGTTGCCATCTATTACATCGGCCACTGGATTCCCGGTGCGCTTTTCCATCCTCAACCTCTCCATGAAGGGAGCGGTCGTTCCGGTGATGATTTCCATGTTTATACCATACTTCTGCTTAAAGGCCTGGCTTACAGCTATACCGATGTCCCCCACAAAGTTATAAGAATAATTGGTGAGCTTGCCTTCCTTCCTGGCTGCCTCGACAATTTTGTTCCAGGCGGCGTCTTGAGAAGTGGGAGATTGGGAAGTGGGAAGTGAGAGGTTGGAGGTGGGAGTGGTTACGGGGGTTGATGTGGCTGGAACGGGCGCTGCCGTTGGCGCACACGCTCCCACGAACAAAACTGCTATTGCTGCTATTGCTGTCCCGATCACTCGAACCAAGCCACGTTTCACCATGAAGTGTGCCCTCCATTTTCCAAAGTGCCTATTTTTTACAACCAGGGTGTGAAAATTATACTTCAGCAGGCGTCAAACAGCAAATTACGGGCACTCCTTACCATGTTCGGACGGATGTTTGTATGGGCATTAAGATAGGAACCTCCCGGTGGCTTACTATATGACGCGAAGATATGTAAAAAATGCAGAGGACTTGTTCCGAGATTAACATCCTCACTAATCAATATTAACCATAAATATACAAATAATAACAAATATAAACTGAATCTATATACATCTTGACACTATAGATGAAGGTCACTATTATTAGAAGGCAACTGCGGAGGCAAGACATACGCCTTGTAGCCGTAGTGCTGCAGAGATGCCAACTGCGTTTCTCTAGGGTTGTGGTTGGAGGAAGCTACTTTCTGGGCAACGGATTTCCCCTCACAATTAGAAGGCTGCTGCGCCATTGCGTAATCGCATTCTTAACAAGTGGGTAGGCTCCTGAACCATGCTCAGGGGGAAAATGTCGCAAACTATGAACCCTTGTTGAAAGCTCAGGAAAGGGGGTGGCAATCCAGGCTGTTGTTACCTCAGTGGTGAGTTATGCCAGGAAAGATCAATTAATAAGGAGGCTTTAATGACTATAACTATGCAGGGACCGTGGACAGTCTCGGTTAAGTTCAAGGAGTCGGCATTTCAGCAGCGCTTCGTTATTGCCGGTGCGACATCTGGCAACGGGACATACGCAGGGCTAGTAACTACACCCCCGGTATCCGTGATCGGACCGAACTGGGCCATAACCATCCAGAACAACCCGGGAACCGGCTGGGTGAATTCCGATGACCAGATCAAGTTTCCTACCCTTTCGGTCGGTCAGTACAGATTCGATATTCAATCCAATGATCAAGGTGCAGACCAGGATTTCAAGCATGTGTTTCTTAAACCCCTGCAATCAGGGGTCGATTATCATTGACTCTGTCTTCGGCCTCAAAGAGGCGCTGAAATATCCTGTTCTCCGCGGCCTGATTGAGAAGATCTATCCGGATAGAATTTGGGAAGTGCGCCCGCCTATTGGGCCAACGCCGGACCCGTCGCCGTTCCGCCCTATGTCTATCCCGTTTCGTGGGCAGACTATGCTGCCCCCCAAGCAGGCGCAGGTCGTCAAAACATCTGTGATAATGGCCAAGACCACCGTGGCAACGGCCAGGACCACGGCAAAGATACAACCCATTGTAGAAGCAATGCGTACCGTAGTTCCACTGCAGGTGTTTGACATTGCTAAAGCTGCTCCTGTTGCAGCTCTTGACTTTGACCGGCTTGCAGTTGCCAGTATTATCGACCAAATCCGTCCGTATTGTGAGACTGCACCATTGAGGGGCGTCGTAGTAAAGTTACAGGAATATGACCGCACCAGCGCTGAACTGATAGGCGGCCCGTACACCGGCACGGGAAACCGTGAAGACCTGGGTGTTTGCGCTACTGACAGGAACGGCAATTATATCTTTCGCTTTACCCGGAGCATCGCCGACATCGCGCACGAAAGCGTCGTTGATGTTGCGTCAGGCGAAGACGTAACTGTGCAAGCATTT
>JACVQG010000089.1 GCA_015661045.1 Dehalococcoidia bacterium
GCTCGGGTGTTACGTGTTCCCGTGTACATAACCCTGTGAGTGGCGTTTTTGTCGAAGTTGGCGGGTAATACAGTTTTAAGCGTATATGTATACTCGCCTTGAGCTACAGTTTTAAACTCCCCTGTGGAGTCTGCGGCGCTTACTGGCACACCTTTTACCTCGGCCAGTTTTGGTTCCATCTCCTTGCCCTTGAAGGTGAATTTAGCGCCCTTTAAATCGGATAGTACATAGCTGAGCCACCGCGTCAATCCGCTGGCGTTATCTGACTCAATTCGGGCTATGGAGAACCGCTCGCTATTGGCATCCAGGTCAGCGCGATTAAAGGGGTTACCCTTGTCATCGGCAAGCTTATAGGAAACGGTAACTTTCCCATCGGCAGCAATATCCACTTTAGAAATAGTGGCCTTCAATCCAAGCCCCGGGGCTACCGCTGCGGCAGCGCCAGCAGGGCCAGCCTTACCCGGGGCGCCAGCGGCACCAGCCGCTCCTGCAGGACCAGCAGATCCGGTAGCTCCGGCAGGGCCAGCAGGCCCAGCAGAACCCACCGGGCCTACGGGGCCACGCTCACCCGATGGTCCAGCAGGCCCTTTACACCCGGCAACTATCAGGATAATTGTTAATAAAACACCTAAAGCGACTAGTACACCTAAACTACGTCGTGCCCTTTTCAGACCCATAATTAATCCTCCATCAATATAACTTACGCTTTTATGCTTATTCGACAGATATTCTAATATAATAACAAGCCCAAGTCAATAGAAATACGGCCTTTTTGTTAAATATTTCTCAATGTTTTTGCAGCAAAGCCGAAAATAAAATCAAAGGGCCTGCCCTGAAACGGGCAGGCCCTCTTCTCGATTCGCTATTGTGTATTAGCGGTTACCTTTCCTCTGGCTCCCTTGGATATGGTGGTTTATAGGGCTTCGATATATTGTGCATCTTGTCAGGTGAAAATTCTCTACCGGCTCCATGGCACGTTTTACAGGTTTCCACTCTAGCGCTATTCCACGGATCCGCCGGATTCGGGTTGAATGTGTTCAGCAGAGCATGAGAGTTAGCGCGGTCGCTGTCATGGCAGGACATACAGGCCAGCCTCGACGGCTCAGTCTTCCATGTCCCGGTGGTATCCGCGCTGTGGCACTTGGTGCAGTTCCTTATATCCTGGGGGAATATTATCTCCCGGCCAAAGTCCGGATTGCCGGAATAGATTTGCTCAGGATGGTCGAGATATGCACCGCGATGAAGCTGGTGGAGTCTTCTGACGCTGGGCACCGCACCGTAGCCGCTCCAGCCACTGAGGGTTGTCCCGCCCTGATTATTGAAACCATCTCCTGAAGTATATCGGGAGTAGTCATGACAGGCCCGGCACCAATCGGCGTCAAAGTTTGTTGCATGTAGAGGCCCTTCATCAAGGTGCCAGATGGTGTTACTGTGACAATTTGCACAGTTGGTGGCCACTTTCTTTTGCTCAGTAGCGGTGCCTATCTGGAAATTCATCAATCCGATGCCGTGGCGGCTGACATTCAGCGCTTTGGCGGCGGCTGATATTTGGCCGGAGGGGCCAGGAGCGGCAAGCGTACCCGGCAGGAGACCATTCGGCACAACATAGGCATACACAAAGTACGTGCCTGGAGTCAAGCCGGCAACATTATCAAGCTGGTAGCTGATATCTCCCACATTTCGGATTACGTTCGGATCCACGTAATCCAGAGAGTCAGCCGGCTTCCTCAATTCAATGTTGGGGAAAGAACCTGCGCCAATTACAACATAAGGCTCTACAGTGGCCCCGGAACCTCTAAAACTGGTCATCTTGCTGACGTTGCCCAGCGGCTTCCAGGCCATCTTGGTAGTAACGGGACTGTTGTATATCTCTATCCTTGATTTTTCGCCACCCTGGAGATTGCTTCTGATGGTGACCGCCGTTGCACTAGAAGTAACGGTAGCATCTGAGCCAAGGGCTGTTTGCAGCCAGTCCCGGACCTGAGCCGGCGTCTGTGCACCCACCGGCGCCGTCAACTCGACCGGCGCTTTGCCGTTAATGGATAGCTTGAAGGTATCGCCGGCAGCAAAGGTCCATCCTGGCGGCGTGCCCGAAGCGGCTCTGGCGTTTGTGATAGCTGCCCTGTCTTTTGAAATGCCGTTCCTGGCGCGATTAGTCAGCACCGGCACGGACTGATACCTTGACCCATAGACGAACAGGTTAGCGGTAGAAAAGGACGAGGTATCGAGTTTCGTGTGGTCGATGGCTTTGCCGGCGTCGTCCTTGATGACGACTGAAAGCTTCGGCGTTTCTCCGGCCACATAGAATTTCCCGTTAGCCGGGGGTGTCAGACTGAAGTCAATCTTATTTACCGTAGCGCCTGTCAATCCGGCCGGCTCGTCAGCTTTATGTGCTACCGCAACGGGTTTTATGCCACCGGTATCTGCCGGGTGGCAGGTAGCACAAAGGGTATCGTTAGCCTGAGGGCCACCAGCGTGGTCTTTCTTGCCTGTAACCACAGACTTTCCGGTAGCCCAGTCAATTGCGTCGTGGCAGGCGCCGCAGGCCAACCGTGAGGGCTGGGTCTTCCAGCGGTTGTCCACGTGGCAATAGGCACAATTTTTAACATTCGCCGGGAATATAACGCCGGTATATACTTTGAAGATACCCGTCTTGGGGTCTATGTTGAGAGGATTTGAGAGATGCTCTCCCATATGAACGCCGTGTACACGCCTGACAATCTGATCGGGTACCCTGGTCGTGCCATCGGCAGGTGAAACAAAGGCAGCATACCCCTCGTTATTATGGCAACTCTTACATGTAACCACAGGAATAGAATCTATCGAAGGGCTGCCATATGGGCTGCGTCCTGGATCTATATGATGTAAATAAAACTTGCCGCTATCAGATCCGAGATGGCAAGCCGCGCACTTTTCTTTCTCTACTATCTGCTTTTCAACAGTGGCAGTTCCAATCTGAAAATCAGCCAGCACAAAAGCCTGATTTACCGGCGGATCACCCTTCTTAATAACCCAAAGGGACGCTGTGTAGGTGCCAGCTTCCTCATTGGTAACAGCCTGGAGCGCATACTTCAAGGTGTTCCCCTGGACCTGAACATTGGTGTCTTTTAACAGGTCGATGTAGTGATGTGGGGTTTTGGTCCGGTCGGTCGTAGCATTAAGCAACTTAACTGCTGTAACCGTCTTAGCTGTCTCCTGGGGACCATACATGTAGAGGTTTAATGTTGCAAAATCATCTTTGGTGAGCGTAGCGCCAAGTTTATCTTTAAGCGTAATCGTAACTACCATTTTCTCGCCCGCTGCCAGGTGAGTGCCGTTAGCAGGCTTTGACAGTTCAACGGTTACATTCATTCCTGTGTCGGTCCCTGGCACTTCCAGGTTAAGTGGTATTTCCATCGGCGGAAGTGGGCGAGGCACATTCGCTCCGGGGGCGGTTACTGGAAACTCGAGTCCTTTACCAGGAGCGCCAGCGGGACCAGCCTTCCCAGGGGCGCCAGCAGCTCCAGCTGCACCTACAGTACCGGTTGCACCGGCGGGACCGGCAGAACCAGCGGGACCAGCAACGCCGGCAGGGCCGGCGGGACCCCTTTCACCTGCCGGGCCTGAAGGCCCTTTACAGGCCGCTAATACCAAACCTATAGCTAACAGGACACCTATGATGACTAAGACACTAAAACTACCCTTTTCCCTTTTTAGAACCATAATCTCCCTCCAGTTTAATATGACTAAGCTATTATGCTTAAACGTTAATAATAATAGTCTAACAATGTGCTTATGTCAATGGGTTTAGAGCATGTTTTGTAAAATTTTTCTCAATCGCTCTACTAAGCAAATACCCTATTTTTTTAACCACGTAGTAGAAATTAGTCCATGCCCAACACATTTCACATAACGGACATTGAATAATAGCATTTGTGATAACCTGTTTTTTTCAATTGCCTACAGGTTATCTATCTGGTATACTATTTTAGCGTGCGCCCCCATCGTCTAGCGGCCTAGGACATCGGCCCTTCAAGCCGGTAACATGGATTCGAATTCCATTGGGGGCATAAACGATAATTAATGAAAAGCCCCCCGATAAATCGGGGGGCTTTTTTAATTTATACAAACTTATTATTTAAGCTACTTTATGCACAAAGCCGATAGTAAATAAACGCCTTTTATACGAAAGTGGAAACTGTGTTATATGGGCTTTAAATTGTTTACCATCCTTGCGCACCCCTCTGATAACCTCCGAACTAACGGTCCTCGCCACTTTGATATTCTTCCAGTAGCTATCGGATACTGTTTGCTGGTCATCTTCGGCGATAAAATGGTCCAGGAATGGCGATTTAGCTTCCCATTCTTCTTTTGTATAGCCAAACATTTCGGACAACCTGGTGTTGCAAGCTTTATGCTGGTCATCCAGGTAAATAAACACGCCATCTACAGACTTATCCATTACTAATTTATACTGTGTCTCCAGGTCTTTTACCGCCTTTTCGTGTATCATTTCCACATTGTTCATTGTAATTTCCTTTCAAAAATTGAGTTTTTTTATAAAGATGGGCCTTCCAATAAGACTGTTTTATATCTTTTTAAGCTCCCTGAGAACCCGTAGTACTTCTTCCACATTCGGAGCTATCCGTGCTGGATAGTAAGCAACGAATTTCAACTTGCTCTTCGGGTCGATGATGAAGACACCCCTCACGGTTGTACCCCGTTCTTCATCCAGAAGTCCATATAACCTGGCCACATTTTTGTCAACGTCAGCTATTAACGGAAAGTCAAGTTTTGTTCCCAGATCTTTCTCCAGCTTTGCAAGCCAGTTTCGATGCGATTCCAATGAGTCAACGCTCAGTCCCAGGAGCCGGACGCCTAACGCCTTAAACACATCCTGGTGTTCTGCGAAGGAAACACACTGAGTTGTGCAAATTGACGTAGCATCCTTCACATAGGAAAACAAAACCACCCACGTACCTGCTAACTCCTTTAACCATACCGGTCCCGATGTGCTTTGAGCCTGAAATTCCGGCGCTTCTTTTCCGAGTTCCAATCGAATAATTTTATCTTGAACCATCATTGTATCCACCTCCTGTACTCCAATTTTTCACGGTATACAACCAGGGCCAGTTCTACGGGAACCGGCCCTGGTTACTATTTGGCCTATCAATATGCTCCCACCAATGTTTCTTCTTTAAGCTCCTTTGCCTTCAAGAAGCGACCTATCTCATCCAGTTCGTTCTTAAACAGGTCCCAATCGTATTGGACGCCATTCAGATACGTGCTCCAGCCCGATATTGTCTTGGCTATGAGCAGCGCCTCCTTTATCTCATCATCATTAGCCCCGTTCATTCTGGCTGCCTCAGTATGGAAAGGAACGCAGTAGCGGCAGCGTAGAGCCGCCGATACCCCCAACCCGATAAGGTGATTGTATTTACCGGGGATAACGCCGCCATCTAACACAATACCCTTAAATATCCGCCACTCATGCTCTAAATCCCAATCTGGCAACCCATCAAAGAATTTAGGCTCCAGACCTATTGTTTCCCGCATCTCCCTCAAGACCTCTTCTCTCTTCATTATTACCTCCTATGACGATTTTCATTTTTTATTTAGTTATATATAATCAACAGACGTATTAGCCTGGTGATAACCCGATTGTTAAGGATTATTAATCATTACTTTATTGCAAATGATTACCACTTACAATTAATATTATATATACTTTGTAAGTCGCAGTCAATTTAACAAACGTTTTGAGGGACTTTTTACCTGAAATTAGTGGATTATAATAAAAGGTGAAGTGGTCTTTTCCCCACTCGTAAAATGGGATATGAAGAACGTTCCTAAGGCCGTGGATTCAGGCCCAGCGCTGAAAATGTTCCTTTGTTAGAAGTTGTAGCTTGGTCTGATAGGAAGCGGAGGTAATGTGGTCGGTCGTCATTATTAAGGCATCTTCTTTATTATCGCTATAATATCCCCGCCGCGACCCCACCCGTTGAAAACCATATTTTTCATATAGCGCCTGGGCGCCGGTATTTGTAATCCTGACCTCTAATGTGATTACCTGGGCGCCAAGCTCCTTAGCTAACTCGATGGCTTTTATAAGCAATAACTCCCCTATCCCTTGACGTTGATAGCTTTTGCGGACACCGATCGTCGTAATATGGGCCTCATCCAGTATCAGCCAGAATCCTATAGCTCCGATGACGTGTTCGGGTGGTTTCACGTCTTCTTCCTGGTTTACCAACGGCTCACCCTTGATAAAGGCTTTTATCCGGGATAGCCAGCTT
>JACVQG010000090.1 GCA_015661045.1 Dehalococcoidia bacterium
CTGTGGCGACCAGGATGAACTATCTTTCTATCTTATCTTTTACCGAAAATACCCTCGGCTATCCCTTCCTTATGATAACGGTTGGATGCTTCGGCCACCTCATATGTGCGGGGCAGTAGTTTTTGAGGTTCAGGTTGCGGCCTGAGCCTGGGATCAACATAATTAGGCACGTCTTTGCGCATGGGGTCGAAACTCTTGAATGCTTTGCCGTAAACATCCTGTCCTTCTTTAGAGAATAACCAGTTTATGAACACCTTTGAGGCATTGGGATGTGCAGCCCCTTTTACCGTTGCTATAGGATTGGTTAAAACGCTGTTACCCTCTGTCATACCCAGGATCTTAATAGGCGCCCCTTCGATAATCATCGGGCCGACAATGCCAGCCGACGTGTACGGATAAAGCCACGCTTCCCCCCGGCCAATCATATTAGCCAACTCGATTTCACTGCCGCCCCAGAGGCTGGGTTCCTGCCGGGCAAGGCGGCGGAAATAATCGTCGTCGAGGATTTTGTAATAACGCATCTCGGCAAACCAGGCGAAACCTCCACCGCCACCACTTCTGGGGTCAATTAGAATTATCTTTCCCTTCCATTTTGGATCCAGTAGATCCGCATAAGACCTGGGCTCATCCTGGGCCTTTACCAGCCTGGTGTTTATAATAGGCCCTGTTACTTCCAGCGTCATGTTGAGCACATCTCCGTTGGGGGTATACTTAGGGTCCACTCTGAAGACATCTGTATTCCGCAATTCGGGCAGGTCTTGCCATATAGTATCTAACAACCCGGCCAGAGAAAGCTCGGTTTGGCTGGAAAGCCCGACACCCAGGATATCGGCGATAGGCAGCTTCATTTTGTTTTCTATTTTTACCTTCTCCACTGCCTGGCGGCCGGCGATGATTAACACATCAACCCGGATTCCATATTGATTGGTAAAAGCTTCCAGGGCTTTGCGTCCGGCATCCCCGGCAAACTGACTACCGGCGTAGATAGTGATAACCCCTTCCTTCCTCGCTGCCTCCACTACCTTGGACCAAGCCTGCCCCGATTTATCGGGGGCAGCGTCTTGAGAGGTAGGAGATGGGAGGTTAGAGATGGGAGCAATAGTAGGGATAACTTGAGGCGATGGAGGTGCAGTCGGCGTCGCCGGAACTGTCAAAGGGGCACAGGCCAGGGATAAGGCTATCGTTGATAACATCAAGCATATCCAGAAAACAATCTTTTTCATCTACGTCTCCTTTGCTTGTTTTTTGTAACCATTCTCTGTGGATGTCGTGGGTTTTACAGTTTGATCTCTTGGAAAGTAAGTATATGCTTTCCCACCGGGATGTCAAGACACCTGTTGACTAATCATTCATGTCCAGATGTATCGGGACGACGTGAAGGATAAAAATAATTACGACCCGTCGTTGCGAGCGTAGCGAAGCAATCTCATGACTTTAAGGCTGGTTTCTCATCAAGAAGCGGAGATTGCTTCGTCGCTGGGCTCCTCGCAATGACGAATGAGAGTATTCTCAATGGAAAGTTATACGAACCAGGAATTAGCGGTATGCCTATCTACTAATAAGACTTTTAGCTTATTGACATCTGATAAATGATATGTTAACTTAAGGCGAATTCAGCGGTAAATCACCAAAGGCACGTAATGT
The DNA here is from genome assembly GCA_015661045.1 of Dehalococcoidia bacterium. Taxonomy (GTDB): domain Bacteria; phylum Chloroflexota; class Dehalococcoidia; order JACVQG01; family JACVQG01; genus JACVQG01. The sequence goes on from JACVQG010000090.1 coordinate 1,645, forward strand.
ACCGGCGGTGGTTTATGTGCCTATCAAACAACGTGGTAACTATACCTGAAAATCTCAAAATAAAGGAGAAAGAATGGAAAAACACGATGTTGTGGTAATCGGAGCGGGGCACAATGGGCTTACCGTTGGCGCATATCTGGCCAAAGCCGGGGTGGATGTTTGCGTGCTGGAGAGGCTAGATCAGGTCGGAGGTGGGGTAATCACCAGGGAGTTAAATTTACCCGGATTCAAGTATGACTGGTGCTCGACCATGCACATCATGATCCAGGCCAATCCCATGATTCACCGTGACGAGCTGGAGCTTAAGGCTAAATACGGGCTTAAGTATATTTACCCGGAGCCTCAATTAGCTATGGTCTTCCCCGATGATAGAGCGCTGATTGTTTATCGGGATGTAGATAAGACAGCCCAATCTATTGCCCAGTTCTCCAAGAAAGATGCTGCGATATATCCCAAATTTGTTGAGTACTGCCGGAAGTTGTCCAAAGTGGCGGCGGTAGCTACCTTCTCTCCCCCGATTCCTTTTGGCCGGATGATGTCTTTACTTGATTCCAGCGAAGATGGCCGGGAATTCATGAGAGTAATCCTATCCAGCAGTCTCGATATTGCCTTCGAGTGGTTTGAAAGCGATCAAATGAGGACTCTCTTCTCCAGATATGCTGCAGAAGGTATGGTTGGTCCTAGCGAAAAAGGGACTGGCAACGCTGCTTTCATGTTCCCCCTGTTCCATAGCTGGGGATTCGCTATGCCGGAGGGTGGATCCGGGGAATTGAGCGAATCGCTGGCCCGTTGCATCAGGGACCACAAAGGGACAATCAAGGTCAATAGCCCGGTTAAAACTGTCATAGTGGAGAATGGTGAAGCCAAAGGCGTGAGGCTGGAAAATGGCGAAGAGATAATGGCAACCAGAGCCATCGTTTCCAATCTTAATGTCAAACAGCTTTTCCTGCAATTGTTAAAACCCGATGAATTGCCAGCCGGCTTCCCCGATAAGGTTGGTAAACTGAAACAGGCCACCTTCGTGCCTATCAATATATTCATCGCTCTTAACGAGCAACTGCATTACAAGGCTGGTAAAGAGGTAGATAACGCGGCTGTGGTGGAGATTAATCCATTCCTGGATAGAAGCTTACAGGCTTACGAGGAATATACACACGGCATTCCAAACTGGGATTTGCCGTTGGTAAGCCCTGCCTCGGTGGCTGACCCAACCCGCGCCCCAAAAGGGAAACATGCCCTTTACTTCTATCACTTTGAGCCTTACAACCTGAAAGACGGCGGACCTCAAGCATGGGACAAGATAAAGGATAAGGTAGCCGACGGCATGATCGAGGTATCACGGAGGCATATCACGAATTTCACCGATTCCAATATTCTCGCCAGGACAGTCTTCAGCCCGCTGGACTACGAGAGACATAACCCGTCTTTCATAACCGGCGATTTCCTCCACATAGGTATATTCCTCGACCAGCTCTTTGCCAACCGGCCTATGCCTGGCTGGGGCCAATACAAAACTCCAATAAAGAAACTGTACATGTGCGGCGCCAGTACCCATCCGGGTGGTGGCGTAACCGGTGGTGGACGGGCTGCTGTCCAGGTTGTCATGGAAGACCTGAAGATAGACTTCAAGAAGGTTATATCGAAGTAGCGCTTAGGGGGATTAAGAACGAAAAACCAGATGGCACTGTAAAGGTAATTAAGTAAGTTATGCGAATCTACGATGAAAATGGCGACGTGCTGGCGATATTCTACTCGGTCAAGCGTAAGGGTGGACAGTTGGTCATCGATGCTAAGGTCCTGGATTCCTTGCGTGTGGACATGGTTGTCAGGCCGGGGGAGATACCGGGTATGCTGAAACTGGTTTTCTCGTGGGCAGTGATTTCCTTTGTTTTCATGCTCCCATACTTCGGTATCAAAAGCCTGTTTAGCAAAGGGAAGAAAAAAATAGAAAAGTAACACTGTTTTAGACCAAAGGGGGCCGCTATCTTTTAGAAAAGATTGGCGGCCCCCTTTCGTTATTAACACCCTGTTTCAGTAAGTAATGGTTAAAAGGCTGTAATCTCTTAAAAAATGAGGCTGGACTCTCGTTCCTTTGAGTGACGGGCTGCACCTACTCCAAATAGCAAATCGTGCATTGGCTTATCCAGCGCCTGGGCTATGTCCGAGAAGGACACAATCCCGATGAGATCGCCTTCCTTGACAACTGGTAAACGTTTTATCCCCTTGTGAGTCATTAGCCGGTTTGCCTCCCAGATGTCCATGGTGGGCTCAGCGGTAATAACCGGGCTGCTCATATGCTGTAATACCTGGCATAATTGAGAAATGTGCCCGGCTCCAAGGCAGCCAACAACTAAATCCCGGTCAGTGATGATGCCTTCCACCTTTCTCCCCTCGCCTACCACCAGGCATCCGATATTACCCTCCCGCATTTTCCTCGCAGCATTCATGATGTTATCCTTGCTGCTGATTGTTATTACCCTTTTTACCATTATGTTACCCAGTTTCATAGACACCTCCTCCCTCCCGATGCATTGCAAGAGTGTAACTTACAAGCTACCTTTTGTTAAATAACCCTATATAATTCAGGAACCCGGTTCCTCCGCTAATACTGTAACCTAAATGCCCAATATTTGTATCGGCTAAACGTTCCATTTGTTTATAGAATGAAAGGCCAGCGGAAATAGAACTTTTGACCAGGGCATTAAGGGCCAATTTGGCGACTAATTGAATTTACTATCAACTTTTAATATATGTCTTGCGTTCCCTGGTTCACTAAGTTGACAATCTCGCAATAGAGGGTTAGAATTCACCAAATTATCATTTGACAGGAGAACTCACTAAAGGGTTGTATCGGTTTCAGCATAAGGGGGGAAAATGAAAAGATTATCTATGGCTATAGCAATACTATTATTTATCACTGTTGCCTGTGCACCAAAATCTGTTCCTGCACCTTTACCGGCACCATCAACGCCAGCACCAACTGCCTCTACACTCGGTTCCACATCTAACCTCTCATCTCCCACCTCTCAAGACGCCGCCTGGGCTAAGGTGGTCGCTGAGGCGAAGAAGGAAGGTAAGGTTACACTTTATACCTGGGCCTTTGTCGGGGATATCGGCCAGGAAGTCTTCAGGGCTTTTGAGGCAAACAGCGGGATAAAAGTCGAGGCTATTACCGGCGTAGGGTCGGTGCTGGTTGAAAGGATAAAAAGCGAACAGGCTGCTAAAAAGAACATCGCAGACACTCTGGATACGTCTATTGCTATCGTGGGCACTGCGATGAATATGGGGCTTCTGGATAGCCTGACAGATTTGCCGATTCTTCAGCAAAAGGATGTCTGGGCGTATAACCCCAGGCTGGACCCGGAAGGCATTATAATTGGGGCAGCTCCGGGCATTCTCACAAGCTTTGTTAACACAAGCTTGATAAAAGCAGGAGAGGAACCTAAAAGCTTCCGTGAGTTGTTAAATCCAAAATGGAAGGGTGGGAAGATAGGCATCCCATCGCCAGTTACCGCTCCAGCGGTTAACTATGTTTACGTTTTCCGAAAGGAATACGGTCTGGACGATGACTATTTCCGCCACTTGATCAAACAGGAGCCTAAAATATTCCCGACTATCCGTGATGCCGAAGCAGCCGTAGCCCGAGGTGAAACCCACTTGATTATGGCTACTTCTGATGCGGGACTAGCGCCGTATGTCAAAGAGGGCGCCCCAATAAAAGCTATAGAAATGGAGGGCGGGATTGTGGGCAACATCGTTCCTGGTATTGCATTGGTAAAAAAAGCACCCCACCCTAATGCAGCCCGGGTATTTGTCAACTGGCTCCTCTCCGCCGAGGGACAGCGTGTGTACGCCCAGGCCAAAGTTGGTTTCTCCATGCGTAAGGATGTCCCTGATTTCAGCGCCCCAGCTTTAAAGATACAACCGAAGAAAATCAACCCGATGAGCCTTGAGGTATTGCTTGCAGCTTCAAAATTGCAAAATGAACGGGTCGTTGCCAAACTTTTAGGGATAGAGTATTAAAGGGTATTGACAGTGCCAGTATATTTTCATACTTTGTGGTATACCGGCAGATCAAGACATGGTCAATTATACCGAAAATAGGCAATTCCATCTTCTGCCACCATATGCCCCTGGCTTCAGCCTGGGGTACCGTATAAATACATATAGCCAGCGCGAAGCTATTTTTATCCTTCGTGGTGCTAATGCAAATGAGAATGAATGATTCCCTCGAAAATAGCCACTTTCGTCTACTTATCGGCCATCGGTTTACTTTGAACCACCACAGGCATTGTGCTAACAGATAACCCGGTACCTCTTTTGGTAATACATACATGGGTTTTCCAGTTTTTATCATCCGTTGCGGGATAATCGTTCCGGATTTGACTGCTACGGGTTTCCGTGCGGGTGAGAGCAGCCCTTGCCACAATCTCGGCGGTGCGGAGCAGGTTACTGGCTTCTAACGCCGCAAAAATATCGTTTCCAGATAGATTTGGAATCTTTTCCTTCCTTATTTTCTTAAAGGCATCAATGGCTTCGGACAGGTTTTTGTCATCCCGAACTATACCAACCTTTTCCCACATAAGGTCGCGGACTGCCTTGGTAACCGC
>JACVQG010000091.1 GCA_015661045.1 Dehalococcoidia bacterium
TCACCGGCTTGGATATGAGGTATTAAACCAACTCATAAAGGTTGTCGCCTCGAGGCTCGATGAAACATGTCATGTGTTAATAAGTGAACGGTCACTGTCAGTTCAGGACAGCGTGTGAGGATAGATTGAAAGGTCGCGAGCATGATCTCTGGCCAGGCAAATGTATTGATCCCAAAGGCAGGCTCCCTTTCTACAAGGAGCCTGTCCAATCAATTATGCGGGTTAAACAATGAATAGAACTAAGAAAGAATATTCCAGACGTAGTTTCATAAAGCTATTAGGAGTAGCTGGCATTGGGGCTATAGCTGTTCCCGGCATAGCCTCGACAGCCAAAGACCTTTATAGTAAATACAAAGTTGATCAGACACTCCAGGAAACTCCTCATAAACCAAAGCGCTTACGGCAATGGGTGATGGTAATAGATTTGAAAAAGTGCGACGGCTGCGAGAGTATTGACGGGGTTGCTAAATGCACCGAAGCCTGCATTAAAGGGCACATGATACCCACACCGGGTGGCAAATGGACGCAGCAATGGATACAGGTGTTGAAACAGGAACTGCCGGGTGGTGGTTCTTTTCATATGCCGGTGCCCTGCCAGCAATGCGAGAACGCCCCGTGTAACAATGTCTGTCCGGTAGGAGCTACGTTTCAGACACTGGAGGGAATAATCCTTATCGACCACACAAAGTGTATCGGTTGCCGGCTCTGTATGGCGGCCTGCCCGTATTCCCGGCGTTTCATGAACTGGGAGGAACCGCAACAATCGGCGGAAGCAGCTTTCGTTAAGTATTCCCCCGAATACCCCGTCCCCTTCAAACGGGGAACGGTAGTAAAGTGCATATTCTGCGCCCATAATACCCATCAAGGCAAACTACCCGTATGTGTTCAGGGTTGCCCCATGAAGGCTATCTATTTTGGGGATAAGGAAGAGGACATCGCCTCCAACGGCATAGAGATAGTCAGGCTTTCGAGATTCCTCTCCGAGAATAACGCTTTCCGTTACAAAGAAGATTTGGGGACTCAGCCCCGCGTATATTACCTGCCAGGACATGGACAGGAATTCGGGAGGCACTATGAAGGTAAGTGAATATACATCCCGGTTAGAAAGCACCCTTATTCACCCCATTATCCGCAGTCATAAGGCTTATTACGGCCTCGTTGCGTTGCTGGTGTTAATGGTGCTGTGGGCCGGGTTCGCCTGGTCGGTTCAACTCAAACGCGGCCTGGTTGTAACAGGTCTGAATAATATGGTCCTCTGGGGATTTTACATCACCAACTTCGTGTTCTTTATAGGTATCAGCCATGCAGGCACCCTTATATCGGCCATCCTGAGGGTTACCAATGCCCAGTGGCGCACTTCGATTACCCGCGTAGCAGAGGTGATCACAGTTGTCGCTCTTATGACAGGCGCCAGCATGATTGTTATCGATATGGGCCGCCCCGATAGAGTACTTAATATTTTCATTTTTGGCAGGGTGCAATCTCCGCTGGTATGGGACCTGGTGGCTGTGACTACCTACCTCACCGGTAGTTTGATTTATCTCTACCTCCCGTTGATCCCCGACATTGCGATTTTAAGAGACCGCCTGGCAAGTAAAGAAAAAATAAGAGAACTGACCTATAAAACGGTCGGCCATTCGGGCAGGATTATAGAAAGGGAGTCTCTACGCATTTCGAACTTCAGGTTGGCCTTTTATACAATGTTGGCGGCAGGATGGAGAAACACCACCGAGCAAAAAAAACGGTTAGAATTGGGTATTAGTATAATGGCCTGGCTCATCATCCCGATAGCTGTCTCGGTCCATACAGTTGTTTCCTGGGTGTTCGCAATGACCGTCAGGGTGGGGTGGAATTCAACGGTTTTCGGCCCCTATTTTGTGGTTGGAGCCATATTCTCTGGTATCGCATCTCTCCTTATCGCCATGGCCCTCTTCCGCAAAGCCTTTCACCTGGAAGAATATATTACGATAAAACAATTTAGAAAACTCAGTCTTTTATTGCTGGTTTTGGATGGCGTTTACCTATATTTCACTGCGGCAGAGTACTTGACTGTAGGCTATAAACTCGCCGAGTCTGAAAAGCTACTGCTCACCTTGCTTTTTGTCGGCGAGCAGGCACCCTTGTTCTGGGGTTTCGTAGTCGGGGGAATGTTGATACCGGGAGCGTTGCTGGCTATCCCTAAGACCCGGAATATACCCTGCATCATAGTAGCCTCTATATTAATCAATATCGGAATGTGGATAAAAAGGTTCGTGATTGTAGTGCCCTCGTTACAAATACCCCTATTGCCCTTTGATTTTGGCACATACCGGGCAACCTGGGTGGAATGGTCCATCACGGCAGGGGCATTTGCCGGATTCAGCCTTTTATACGTGCTTTTCGCTAAGGTGTTCCCCATCATCTCTATATGGGAGATGGCCGAGGAACATGAAAAAGAGAGCCATGAAGTGGTCGCTGAAGAACAATCAGCTAAAGTGCCTTCTGAGACCTATTCACACCGGCGTTTAGTGCGGAATTAACGCTAACTACAGAGCTGGAGTAAGAGATGTACGTTAAGGATTCGAATCAGCTTGGTCGAATAAAGAAAGCAGCGCGGGTCAAATGGATAGCCTTGTTTGCAGGCATCCTTATAGCCGGTCTGTTAGTACTTACCATTAGTAACAATAAAGCCTATTCTATGTCTAATGGGCTACTCACAGGACGGTCAACCACTGGCTGTGCCCCCTGTCACGGCGCTGCAGCCAACCCCAATGTTAAGGTAGTTATCAGCGGACCTACAACCGTGACGCCAGGAAATACTATCCAATATTCTGTTACGTTAAATGGCAACCCTGAAGCCGGCGGCGGTCTAAATGTAAGCGCCAGTGATGGGAAACTCTCCCCCGGTGAGAATACCCAGCTAGTTAACGGGGAAATTACCCAAAAGGACAAGAACTCCAGGATATGGACTTTATCGTGGACAGCTCCGTCCATACCCGGACAGTATGTACTCAGTGCGGTTGGCAATGCTGTTAACAAAGATGGCTCTCCCGCCGGAGATGGCTGGAATGTAGGCCGTCTGGAAATTTCGGTGGCGGAAGCCCAGACTGGAACAAGTACCCCGGCGCCCACCGTTCCTCCGACTGGAAGCGGCCCGGCCGCAACACCTGCGTCTGCACCTGTGCCACCTGCCCCGGCTGTGCCTAAACCCCCAACGCTCAGTCTAAAAACACCGGAGATAAAATCAGGGCAAGGTACAGCAACACTGACTGCTTCTCTGAAAGACGATAAAGGTAGACCCATTTCAGGGGCTACTATCAGCTTTAATATTGACACTGAGTTCTTTCTCAGTTCCGGCGATGTCCCTGTAGATACCTCCCGTGGCCCATATATCGCCGACTACGGCGCACAGGATAGCAAAGTAAAGGGTCTAATGGAGGTTGGTCAGGCTAAAACAAACGCCGATGGAATAGCTACTTTGAAATACACTCCAGCTATTGGGGGCGACCTCAAATTGGTGGCCAAGTATGAATCCGCTAACCCGGGTACAGTTGAAAACTCTATTATATGGCAGAGTACCGAGCAAGGCGTAAATTATCACCCGGAGATTGGCATAGAAACTTCATTTTTAAGACCAAAGTGGATTCTCGGAATCATTTTGGGCAGCATATGGTCTATATTCCTGTATGTTCTATATCAGATATTTGCCATAACAAGAGAAAAGACCGACTGATAAAAAAAAGGGAGTAATGAGATGAGTTATAAAATACTTCCCATCTTACTAATAATATTTGTAGCTACCGTAGCTATAACACTCCAGGTTGTTATCTGGAACGGCCCGGATACTCATGGGTTGCTTTCACTACCACACGAGTAGTAGTGTAAAGATACAATGAAACCATAAATATATTAATAATAGGAGGTTTAAATGAACTTGTTCCTGTGGATAGTGATCGGGGTAGTAGTGGTGGTGCTATTTTTTTTGTCCGTCAGAATTGTCCGGCAGTGGGAAAGAGGCGTCTTACTTCGTTTCGGTAGGTTAATGGGCGTCCGCAACCCGGGTTTCAACTTCATTGTCCCTATAGTTGACCGATTGGTCAAAGTTGACCTGCGTATAGTAACTATGGTGCTGGAGCCACAGGAAATAATCACCAAAGACAATGTAACCATAAAGGTAACCGCCGTGGTCTATTTCCAGGTGGTAGACCCCATAAAGTCGGTTGTTAATATCGAGGCGTATGACCAGGCTACAACTCAAATAGCTCTGACTTCCCTGCGTAGTGTGCTGGGCCAGTCTGAACTGGATGAGCTTTTAGCCCACCGCGAGCAGGTAAACGCAAAACTGCGCACTATTATTGAGGAACAAACCGAGAAACCCTGGGGTGTGCGCGTCACAATTGCTGAGGTTAAAGATGTGCTCCTGCCGGATTCCATGCAGCGGGCTATGGCCCGACAGGCTGAGGCGGAAAGAGAGCGGAGGGCAAAGGTTATCCATGCCCAGGGTGAATTTGCCGCCGCCCAAACGCTGGCTGATGCCGCAAAGATAATACAATCGGAGCCAGCCGCATTGCAACTACGCTATCTCCAGACGCTTACCGAGATCGCAGGGGAAAAGAGCAACACCATAATACCGTTACCCCTCGATATTTTAGGCATGAAAGATGCCTTGCTGGGTAAAATTGAAAAGGCAGCTAGAAATAACGATTAATAACTCTCGTGGCAGTATTGAAATCTGCTGATATAAAAGGTTTTTAAAAGCCACCCCGATGAATATCGGGGTGGCTTTCTTTTTTTGTTATCTCCCCCACAGTTTATTCAGCCAGCGGTCCCGGTACAGTTTGGCAGCTTCGTCAGTGTCCTCACGTGTCAAAATAATCGGTCGCTGAGGTACTATCTGGGAAGCTTTGGGCAGCGAGCTGGGCACGTCCTTCCGAGCCGGAGACCCGCTGGCAGCTTTCGAATAAACACTTTGCCCTTCCTTAGAGTTAAACCAGTTCATAAACACCTTGGTGGCATTGGGATGAGGGCCACCCTGGAAAGCTGCCATTGTAATCACTGAGAGCACTGTCCCATCCTTGAGTTCTATAGCCCTGATGGGCGCACCATCGGTGACAAAACGGGCAAAGGTGGCGCTGGCATAGATAGATAGATGTCGTTCACCCCGGGCCAATAAGGTTGCTGCCTCGGGCAGGTTAGTAGTAAACCTGAGATCCTGCTTATACAGGGATTTTAGATATTCCTCGTCGATGACCTTCTCACGGAGGAGGGGGGCCAACTGCTGAATTGTACCGGGGCTGGTTGTATATTCAACAAGCAGCATCTTACTTTTCCACTTGGGGTCTAAAAGGTCTTTCCACGTCGTGGGTTCTTCGCCGGGCTTGACAAGGTTGTTATTTACATAGGGAGAGTACACAGTGAATGAGAAGACAATAACGTGTTTATCCTGGGGATCCATACTTAAAATATCGGCCACCCAGACATCCTTCTCCCTTAGCACGGGCAGGTCACCGGCATAGCTTGTGGTAAGCCCTTCCACCTTCATATTCTGAATATTGGAGACATTGCCTTCGGTCACATCAGCAACAAGATTCCCTATTCGCTTCTCCGTCTTCACCCTTTCTGTAAATTCAGCGCCCCGCCCCGTCACAATATCCATAGTGATGCCATAGGTATCCTTGAAGGCACGGCTCACAACTATTCCAATATCCCCAACCAGATTGAATGAATAGATAGTGAGCTTGCCCTCCTTTTTGGCTGCCTCCACTATCTTATTCCAGGCTGCGTCCTGGGTTGAAGGTGTAACAGAGGAGCCGGGGATAGGAGTAGTTGGACTGGAAACAGGTTTTGGAGTCTGCACCTGGGAGGGAGTTGGCTGGGGAGTACAGGCAAATACCATAGATAGTAACAATACCACAACTAATCCGATGAGAAGATACTTTTTCATATATTCATCCTTTCCAATCTACCGAGAATCCCCATGCTCATTTACATGAGCACTATGAAGTATGAAAATTGACCTCACCCCTACACCCCTCTCCGTTGACGGAGAGGGGCCGGTCCGATGACACTTTGTTCATCGGACTCCGTAAAGGTGAAACACTTTCGGAGGGGAGAGGTTATTTTCAGAGGCATTATACAAGTTTACAGGTTTTTGAACAACCCTCTAAACTCTCAATGTTGATGTTATACGATTATGTCAGTGGTTAACTGTTAAGGGAAAATGTCAGTATGAAGGAAAAACTGACATTGAACCGAAAAGAACAAAACAGGC
>JACVQG010000362.1 GCA_015661045.1 Dehalococcoidia bacterium
TACTAATCGCGGGGGCTGTAGCTTGTGAGCGTGCTCCAAAACCCACCCCAGCGCCCACCCCTGCCCCTACCCCCTTAGCTACACCAACGGCAGCGCCTATACCAGCAGCTACTGCACCGCGACCAACGCCAACGCTTGCATCTACAGCTAAGCCAGTTTTACCGGTAGGGTTAAAAATTGGAGAGCGGTTTCACGATATACATACTAACGACCTGAAGTTAAAGTGCGAAACTTGCCATGCAAAGGCCGTGGAAACATACAACGACCCACTATCCCAGGTGTCTAACCTGGCTGACCAAAGAGCCTGCCTTAGCTGCCACAAAGAGGGGAGTGCCAAACCCTTCTATGGTGATGAGTGGAGCAAGGCCAAGGTAGGGAGGCAGTCTGGATTTTCAGGCTTTAATCCCACCGACCCAGGTGCAACCTGGCAGCCAGGAGAAACTGGTTGCCTCTGGATGCAACGGGTGTGTGGGATGGTGTCCCCTGATGGTGAGGGTAGTGAATGGGAAGGCCGTAAGAATAGAAGGCAATCCCAACTCCAAATGGACCCAGGGCAAGCTCTGTCCTCGTGGCCGGCTAAACTTGCAAATTTTGTATGATCCCGATCGGGTGAAAAAACCCCTTAAGCGGACCAATCCAAAAAAGGGCCGGGATGAAGACCCTAAATGGATGGAGATAAGCTGGGAAGAGGCTATTGCTACCATCGCTACCAAAATGAAAGAGCTAAGGGATAAGGGAACACCGGAAAGATTCGCCCTGTTTCGTGGGCGTTATACCCCACTGGATGCCGATATTTTTTATGGCAGGTTAGCCAAAGCCTATGGTAGCCCCAACTCAATTTCACACAGTGCGCTGTGTTCAGAAACCGATAAATCCGGTAACTGGTATGCCCGGGGCAGTTACGGCTATAGCGCCTATGATTATGAGGACACCAACTATATTCTAGCATTCGGCACTCCTTTTTTGGAAAGCCAACGGCCTACTACAGCTACCCTGGCATCGTACCCCAAGGGTAGGAGAGGTCGGGCGGTAAGACCACGAACAGTAGTGGTTGACCCCCGGCTTTCGGTTACCGCTGCCAAGGCAGACGAATGGATACCCGTAAACCCGGGTACGGATGGCGCTCTGGCTCTGGGTATTGCCCATGAAATCCTTACCGCAGGGCTTTGGGACCGGAAATTTGTTGGCGACTTCAAGGACAAGGCCAAGAAATTCGTAACCGGCCAAACTGTAGCTGAGGAAGATTGGGTTGATGCCTATACACTGGGCCTGGCTAAATGGTGGAATCTTTTCCTCAAGGACTTTTCGCCAAAAGAGGCTGCTGTAAAGACCGGCGTCCCCGAAGCTACTATCAAACGCATAGCCCAGGAGTTTGCTACCACAAAACCAGCAGTTACAACCAGGGGACGAGGCGCCGGAGCGTGGCCCGGTAACGGAACATATAATATTTATGCTATTTATGCGCTGAACGGTCTTGTTGGTAGTGTAGATGTTAAGGGGGGTATAAACAATGCCCCCAGTGTCAGCTTTGCTCCCGAACCTATTGAAATAGCTTTGGACGATGCAGCTACTGCCGGAGGTAAGAAACCTCGAATAGATGAAAAAGGTACTATAAAGTATCCCTATGCCGATGTTATCACTAACAATGCTGCTGATAATATTCTGAAAGACTTCCCTTACCCGATCGAGATTGCACTGGGGTTCTGGAACAACTTTGCCTTTTCGGCTCCTGGTAGCAAGCGGTGGGAAGAAGCTCTAAAGAAAATCCCCTTTGTGATACATCATACTACGCATATCAGCGAGTGGAGTGTCTATTCAGATATAGTTCTGCCCGCCAAAACCTACATGGAGAAATGGTCCGCCGGTGGCCCCGCAGGCGGCTCTAACCTTTATGCGGGCGTTACGCTTTTCCAGCCGGTTATTGAACCTCTGTATGACACCAAAAGTGAAGTGGAACTTGCCATACTACTGGGGAAAAAACTTGGCGAGTCCTATCCCAGCATTAAAAAATCTTTTGATGGCATTGGTGGCGCCTTCGGAGATACAGCCGAGGGTTATACCAAGGTTCGAACTCAAAACTCCTGGAAGAATCTAACTGGTGGCTGGGACGAATTCAAGGAGAAAGGTACCGTAAATGTCGGCCCTTATAGCTTTAAGTGGGAGTTTGCCACCCCATCCAAGAAATTTGAGTTTTACTCAGGGAATCTTAAAAAGCTGTTTGATGCAAACCTGGCCACCTATTATATAAAAGCCAAAGGCGACCTTGTGTATGTACCTCACTATGAAGAGCCAACCTTTATCGGCGATGCCAGCAAATTCCCCCTGTCGCTTATTACCTACAAAAACCAACTCAGTCAAGAAGGCAGGAGCGCTAATTCCCCCTGGGCCCAGGAGATGTACCTGAACCCGCTTTATGGGACTGGATGGACAAACTTCGCTGAGCTTAATACCGAGACTGCCAAAAAATACGGCATAGCCGATGGTGAAGCCATAAATGTAGAGTCCGAGGTGGGCAAGATAAAAGTTACTGCTAAACTCTCCGAGGGCATCCACCCGGGGGTCGTCGCTATATGCTACGGACAGGGACACTGGTCCTATGGGAAGTGGGCTAAGGACAAGGGTTCTAACCCCAATGAGATAACCGGAGTGATGTATGAGCATATAACTGGCATGTCAGCTTACTTTAATACCAGGGTGAATATTTCTAAGGCATAAGGAGGTAACAATATGGCGCGATATGGCATGATTGTTGACCTTGACCGGTGTGTGGCCTGTCAAGCCTG
>JACVQG010000363.1 GCA_015661045.1 Dehalococcoidia bacterium
GATATTACCCCTCTTATACGTGCCCACCATGAGCGATATGATGGCAAAGGCTTCCCGAGGGGTCTGAGGAAAGATGAAATCCCCATGGGAGGACGTATTTTGGCGATCGCCGAGGATTATGTATTGATGAGTATGGAGCTACCTTCCCGCAAAGCCTTTACCCTGGAAAATGCTAAACAGTTTATTGCTAAAGCATCTGGCAGCCGCTACGATCCTGACGTAGTAGCAGTCTTTTTAAAGATAATAGTCGGCTAATTTCCAACCCTTTAGTGTCAATAGCTATTTCATATGACAAAAGCGTGGCAGTAAACCTTTGTCATCCTGGAGTCCGAAATATCGGGACGAAGGATCTCAGAGTGGGGTAGATAACGTATAAACAATTATTATACTAATGGTCTCATAATAGTCTATAAAAGCTGCCCGAAAACGCCCCCAGCCCTGAGATTCTTCGCTTCGCTCCAGAATGACAATTTTGGATAGTCTTGAGTAATGTTTTTGGAGTCCATTTTATTTTAAGACCATTAGTAACTGGAACAGTAAACGATAGAAGTAAGTATTAACTTTTTTACAGGTAATCGCTGACTAATTTCCAACCCATAATCGGGTCAAAGTAAACCACATAATCAGCTTTCAACAATGTTAACTTTACCCTATATCTGTAAAGCCGGAGGTATATTCTCGGGCTTTTTTGTCTTATGTTATACTTGAACCAGGAATTGGTATAGATTTGTATGGAAATCATCCCGGCTATAGATATAAAAAATGGGAAATGTGTTCGCCTTTACCAGGGTGATTATGCTCAGGAGACTATCTATTCTTCCGAACCGGCTATAGTCGCCAGGCGCTGGGAGTCTGCGGGGGCCAAACGCATTCACGTGGTGGACCTGGATGGGGCAGCTTCGGGAAAATCGGAAAACCTGGCAGCTATAAAATTAATTTTGGATTCAGTAATAATTCCTCTTGAGCTTGGCGGAGGTCTGCGGGATAAAGGAACAGTTCAAAGCTTTCTGGAGATGGGTATCGACCGGATTGTATTGGGAACAGCCGCAGTGGAAGACCATCGTCTGGTAAAAGAACTTTGCCAGCGCTATGGACCAAAAATAGTTATCGGCATAGATGCCCGCAATGGCCTGGCGGCTAGCCATGGGTGGGGAAAAAGTTCTTCAATAACTGCCAGAGATCTGGCTATACAAATGGCAGGACTGGGAGCACACCGTATTATTTATACCGATATAAGCCGTGATGGTACCCTTACCTCCCCTAATTTTAAAGCCATTGAAGAATTGCTCGATTATGTTAAAATACCTGTTATTGCTTCAGGTGGGGTGGCTTCGATTTCCCATCTTAAAAAGTTAGCGGGGATGGGTGTAGAGGGAGTCATAGTTGGAAAAGCCCTATACACCGGTGATATAGACCTTCAAAAGGCACTGAATGTTCTGGCAAAGGAGAAGATAATGCCCCATAAATTTGAAGTGTCCAAAATTGACCGCCTGGATAGTCCTGAGAGACTTAAAAGACTGCCGCAACTGGAAGAAATTTTCGCTCAGCTTCCTTTAAAACCTGCTCAATCTGTAGCCGATATTGGCTGTGGTACCGGCACATTCAGCCTGCCCCTGGCAAAGCATGGTATTTCCAATGTAATTGTTAAAAAAAGCAATGAGTTGGATTTTGGACTGGACCTGCAGAGTCTGGATGGCGTGTTTATGACCTTTGTGCTCCACGAACAGGAAGACCGCGTAGCTTTTCTAAAAGCCATAGGAGGTCTGCTTAAAAAAGGTGGATGGGTGGGGTTTGTGGAGTGGGTAAAGAAAGAAATGCCCGAGGGTCCTCCCTTCGCCGAACGTATTGATTCCACAGAGGCCAGAACATTAGCCACGGATTCAGGCATGAAGGTATTAAAAGAGAAAACCCTGGGGGATAAATTTTATATGATGGTGCTGGGGAAATAGAATTAAGAGCCTCTTGCAAAAGTCATTCTGAACGGAGCGAAGAATCTGGGGTGGGGCATCACTTCGTATCTGATTGACCCGCCACCCCAGACACTTCGCTTTGCTCAGGGTGACATTATTGGCGCTTTTTGCAAGAGGCTTTTAAGAACGAGGATAGTTATTTTTAAATCCCGGGAGGTAAAATGGCTATACATAGTTTTAATGTTCTTGTTGAACCAGATGAAGATGGCTTGTATGTGGTTACTTGTCCTGCCCTTCCAGGTTGTTACTCTCAAGGTGGAACATATGAGGAAGCAGTAGAAAATATAAAAGGCGCCATTAAACTTCACATTGAAGCAAAACGGCAGATAGGTGAATCTGTTCCGGTGGAAAGCGATACAGTGGATGTCAGGGTATTTTCTAGACTTCACCTGTCAAACCTGATGAAGTCGTAAATATACTGGAAAAGATTGGCTTTATCCGCATTCGCCAGTCCGGTAGTCATGCCGTATTTCATCACAAGACGGTCGTTGGACCACTGTGCCAATACACAAAGGTAAAGATTTAGGAAGAGGTATTTTAAGAGAAATAATAAAAGATATTGGGCTAACGGTAGATGAATTTGAGAATCGAAAGTAGTCTGGATAAATTATGCTTACCAAACGTATCATACCCTGCCTGGATGTTACCGGTGGCCGGGTCGTTAAAGGTATCAGCTTTGTACAGCTAAGAGATGCCGGCGACCCCGTTGAGCTTGCCAGGTTTTATGATAGTGAGGGCGCCGATGAGTTGGTGTTCCTGGATATAACCGCATCCTCAGACGCCAGAGAAATTCTGGCCGATATAGTCGAAAGAGTATCCGAGCAGGTGTTTATACCTCTGACTGTCGGCGGTGGACTACGTAACATCGAGGATATACGGCGTATACTGGAGGCCGGCGCCGATAAAGTGTCTCTTAATACGGCGGCAGTGAAGAATCCTGCTTTAATATCACAGGGCGCGGAAAAGTTTGGCAGCCAGTGCATTGTGGTGGCAGTCGATGCCAAACGGACCTCGCCTGGCACGTGGGAAGTATTTACTCATGGTGGGCGCACACCAACCGGCAAAGATGCACTTAAATGGGTGGCCCAGGCTGAAGCGTTGGGAGCAGGAGAAATCCTCCTCACCAGTATGGACTGCGACGGCCAGCAAACCGGATATGACCTGCCGTTAACCCGGGCTGTGGCTGAGGCGGTCAACATACCAGTCATAGCCAGTGGCGGCGCAGGTTATCTAACCCATTTCTACGATGCTCTGGCAGAAGGCAAGGCCGATGCCGTTCTGGCGGCCAGTTTATTCCACTATGGCACGTATTCTGTTAGGCAAACAAAAGTCTATCTTGAAGAGCGGGGCTTGCCCGTCCGCTGGTGATGAATATCAACGCACTAATACGAACGAGTTAAATAATGTTGCATTCCCACGGTGGCACAGGCGTCCCTGCCTGTGCGCCATGGCATAAATATTAATGCGTTTGTATTAGATA
>JACVQG010000092.1 GCA_015661045.1 Dehalococcoidia bacterium
CCTGAACGGGAAGGGACACTCGTAGAGACAGCCCTCACGCAGCCAGCACTGGCTACTGGCAACCAGGGCTATCCTGGCTTCTTTACAGAGGTTATTAGTTATATCCAGGGTTACAGCCACGCCCACAAAAGAATATCCAGTAGCGCCGGGCAGGGTGTATTTCAGGTACGTACCGACGGTAGTCGGCGAGCTTTGGGGAATAGCAATTCCTACCAGTAACTCATCTCTCTTCAAAGTTGGTTTAAAAGGCGTCTGGCAAAATTTCTCTACAGGTAGATTCCTTTCACCCTGGGCGCTTATTAGCTTTAACTGTGCTCCCAAAACCATAAGAGGAGAGGCTGTATCGGCGCAACAGGAGGAGTTGCACAGATTACCGGCTACGGTTGCCATATTGCGGATCTGATTGTTGCCAAATTTATCCGCCGCCTCCGCCAGAACAGCATATCTTTCCCTGATTACCGGAGAGGCTTTCACCTGGTTCAAAGTGACCAGAGGCCCGAAAATAACTTTACCATCCCGCTGCTCGATACTATCCAGGCCAGGGATGCTCTTGAGAGACATAACGTATTCAGGCGTCTTTTTCCGCTTTCGGATCTCCGGTATAAGGTCAGTGCCCCCGGCAAGAATAGCCGTGTTCTCCTGGTGCTGAGACAAGAGGGTTGTAGCCTCAGCTATAGTTTTAGGTGATAACAATTTAAACTTCGGCAGGTGAACCGAATAGTAATCCATAGTATTACTCCATTTATGCTAGATTAACCACTTTATTTGCCACAATAAGATCAACCAGGTCATGATAGGAGATAAGTTTAACGGTATTTGGTGTGCGTTGATTCAAACCCCGGATATCCACATCCCATTTAATCGCATATACTTGAGTTTTATTAAAACCGGATACATCCAGGAACACGCCGTCCTGGAGGAGCACTACCAGAGCCTCTTTATCCTCTTGGGCCAGAGCTAACGCCTCGGCGCTTGATTTATTGTGGATAAGGTACAGATTTGCCATCTTAAAAATCCAGGACGAAATCAGATTGCTTAATTAGTTCCATTACCTTTCGATGATTAATAATCTCTATGTCGCTGGCTACCAAATCGTGACCAATATGACGGCTGGCTAGAGACTCCTCTTCTACCTTGAGAACCCACCCGGCACGGAGCAACGCAGAGATAAATGGGGCTGCCCCGATACGGTCAACAGATTGAAGGGCAAAATAGGCGCCGTCGCCACGATAAACGATTTCTACAGCGTGCTCCACTTTGCTCATGGTAGCTACGCCCATAGCCAACCTTAGACCTTCGGCATAAAATATTGTACCAATGGGTGGATGCTGAAAAAGAATCAGCAATTGCTTTTGAGCCACCTTACTCCCTTATAGCTGTATAAGCCGGTCCATATCGCCTATCATATCGGCGAACAGGTTCAAAGGCCCCACTTTGACCCCATCGATATAATCCCGTCCGTCTGCCAGCCCACGGGCGTTAATGCATATGACGCAGGCAAATATCTTTGCTCCGCGCAAAAGCAAACGGCTGAAACGGTCCTTGGGCATTACCTCATAGCCACGTAGCGCCTGGAGCTTGATGGGGTTATACACACCATCAAGGTAAAGAAAAAAGGATACCTCATGCCCTTTGTCCAGAGCTGCGTCGGCTATGTTGGCCGCGGTCTCCCAGTTCTGAAATTGCCAGGGGCTGGTTGTTATAATAAAGCCGATTTTTGCCATGTCCATCCATACTGCATTGAACCTAGGATGGACTTAAATATAACATCGCCCTTTTTACCTGTCAAGGCGAGTCTTGTTTTTATCAGGTGGCGGTGTATAATTTTAAATTAGCTTTGCTATTTTACAGCCATACATGTCTATCATGAGCTTGCGCAGACGGCAGGATATGGTGTGATTTTTGTTATTTTGAGAAATATTCGTTGTCAATGGAGGATTTCGTGGAAGTTATTGATGCTATCTGGAGAAGGGCAAGCATCCGCTCCTTTAAACCTGACCCCGTATCCAAAGAGACATTGCATCAAATTTTGGAAATTGCCCTGCGTGCACCCTCATGGACAAATGTCCAGCCCTGGGAATTCGCTATTGTCGGTGGAGAACCCCTGGCCCGTCTCAAGAAAGCGCTGGCAGAACGGGCTGCAAACCAGGACCCTCCTGCCAAACCGGACATTCCCTGGCCTGTGTTCCTGGAGCCGTACGACCGGCGCCGCAAAGAGCTTGGCTATGGAATCTACGGAGTCAAAAATATTCCCCGGGACGACCAGCAAAAAAAGCTGGATTGGTATCTGAAGGGGGTGCAATTTTTCGATGCCCCGGCGGCAATAATTCTTTACGTTGACCGTAGTTTGAATGAATGGGCCATCCTGGACGTAGGCCATCTAAGCATGTGCATCCTTTTAACTGCGCAGGAATTTAAACTCGGGGCCTGCTCCCAGGCAGCCCCTACGCGTTTTCCAGAGGTAATCAGGAAAGAATTAGGCATCCCCGACTCTAAACTGATACTAACTTCGATAGCCATCGGCTATCCAAACCGGGATGACCCTATCAATAGTTTGCGCAGTACCCGTGACCCGGTAGAAAAATTTGCCCACTGTTACGGATTGGACTGATGTTTTTCCAATCTTAAATACTCCCTTTTATAATGTTAAAGCTGAATCAAGGAGGCCCAAAATGTTCGATACCCGTATTACCAAACTCTTCGGTATAAAATATCCAATTATCGGTGGTGGAATGCAGTTCCTCTCCCGTGCCGGGCTTGTATCGGCTATCTCCAACGCCGGAGGGCTGGGCCTCATACCCGCAGCCATGTTCCCGGAACTGGATGATTTACGGAAGGAAATCCGTCTTACCAAAACCCTTACCAAAAAGCCCTTTGGGATTAACCTTACCCTTTTCCAACATCCACGAGGTGTAACGATTGAGCAATATATTGATGTAATCCTGGATGAAGGTATAAAAATTGTAGAGACTGCCGGCCGCAGCCCGGAGCCCTACATAAAGAAACTCAAAGATAACGGCGTAATAATAATGCACAAAACGCCGGCAGTCCGATTCGCCAAAACCGCTGAGCGGGTAGGAGTTGATGCCATAGCTATCCTCGGAATGGAGGGGGCGGGTCATCCCGGCATGGACGACGTAACCTCGATGGTATTAATCCCTCTGGCTGCCGAAACGCTTAAAATTCCGGTTGTGGCCGCTGGAGGTATCAGCAATGCCCGTAGCTTCCTGGCCGCTCTTTCTCTGGGAGCAGAGGGCATTCTGATGGGTACCCGGTTTGCAATTACCCAGGAATCTCCTGCCCATCCCAAAATCAAGGAAGCACTGGTACAGGCTCCGGAAACAGCCACCGCTTTACTGGAGCGGTCGCTTGGTAACCCAATCCGGGCGCTAAAAAACAAGGCGGCGCAGACCATCCTGGAGCTGGAAACCAAAGGCGCTACCTCCGATGAACTCTTACCCTATATCAGAGGCGAACAGGGTAAAAAAGCCTGGATAGGCGGGGAAATCGATGCAGGCGTCGTTTCTATCGGGGAGGTAGTAGGTCTCGTCCACAACATACCCACCGTAAAAGAAGTGATCGATAGCATCGTCTCCGAAGCCCAGACACTGTTAGAACACCTGACGACAATATCGGGGACAAAACAGGCAAAACGGTAAAATATATCCGTTCAAAATAGCTGTTTCCAGCTACCATTAGTCAGGGCCTCAAAAAATCTATTTTCCACTACCCTGTGTTAACTCATGGTCAAATTTCACATTTGTAGTATAATATTATTACGATTTGATAGGGAAACAACTTAAGGAGTTGAGATAACAAGTATGTCCTTCACAACAGGTCTGCGCTGTCGGGAGTGCGGCAGAGCATATCCTATAGAACCTATCTACGTATGTGAAGTCTGCTTCGGCTCTCTGGAAGTAGTCTATGATTATGTCGCTATAAAGCGGCACATCAGCCGTGAGAAAATCGCAGCCGGCCCGAATTCGATGTGGCGTTATAAAGAGTTATTACCTGTAGGCGGTGATGTGGTGGACATCAACGCCGGGTTTACTCCCCTGGTAAAAGCCGAAAACCTGGGACGGGCGCTAGGTTTAAAACAGCTATATCTTAAAAACGATTGCGTTAACCCCTCTTATTCGTTTAAAGACAGGGTTGTAGCAGTTGCTGCTACTAAGGCCAGGGAATTTAAATTCGAGGCCATAGCCTGCGCCTCAACCGGTAATCTGGCTTGTAGCGTAGCCGCCCACGCCGCCCGCGCTGGAATGAAGTCCTATGTATTCATCCCATCGGACCTGGAGCAGGGTAAAATCCTGGGTGCGGCAATATATGGCCCTACACTTATCGCCGTAGAAGGTAATTATGACCAGGTCAACCGCCTGTGCAGTGAACTGGCCGAGAAATACCCCTGGGCTTTCGTGAACATAAACATACGCCCCTTCTATGCTGAGGGAAGCAAAACCCTGGCTTACGAGGTAGCTGAACAACTGGGCTGGCGGGCCCCGGACAATGCTGTAGTCCCTGTGGCTTCAGGTTCATTGTTCAATAAGATATGGAAAGGGCTTAATGAGTTCCATGACCTGGGGCTTATAGGCCCCGTTAAGACCAGGATGTTTGTAACTCAGGCCACAGGCTGTTCACCGGTCGCCACTGCGTATGAAAGCGGCAGCAATATCATCCGACCCGTGAAACCACAGACAATCGCCAAATCACTGGCGATTGGAAACCCAGCCGATGGCTATTACGCCCTCAAAACGATTCGTGAGTCGGGGGGTGGCGCTGCCATGTCTACCGACCCTGAGATTGTGGACGGCATGAAGCTGCTGGCGGAAACAGAGGGGATATTTGCCGAAACAGCCGGCGGCGTGGTGATTGCCGGTTTGAAAAGGCTGGTCACATCCGGGGCCATCAAGGAAGACGAGTTAACAGTCGCTTATATTACCGGGAATGGTCTCAAGACTCTGGAAGCTATTCAGAATAGTGTAGTAAAACCTATCCTTATAAAACCTGATATCAATTCCTTTGAAGCGGCGCTGGGGTTTAAGATTGCAGCTACAGTTGAACGGAACAAGAGCCAGGTAGAATAAACCTAAAATTGCCGAAACCTTAATTTTTTATAAGGAGGACAACAGAATAATGGCAAGACGGCGAGTGATGTTCACTTTCCCGCCAGAGCTAATCACTGAGCCCGTTATCTTTAACCTCGGCAAACAGTTCAAGGTGGTAACTAATATCCGCCGGGCTGATGTCACCGAGGACCGTGGCTGGGTTGTGTTAGAGATGGAGGGTAGGGATGAGGATATAGAGCGGGGTATTACATGGGTAATCACTAAGGGCGTTCGAGTTGACCCCATTGGGAAGGATATCGTCGAAGGTTAATCCATCCTGTCCACTAAAATCACCGGTTAACCAAACTTGAAAATGGTATCCACCCCGGTTGGTCAAAATGTCTTTCGGATAACCTGTAGTATAAGTTTTTATGTTTTTTTGAATATTTTTTACCTAAGGAGTCAAGGATGAGTGTTCTTGTAAGAATCCCCAGCCCTCTGCGCCGGGTTACTGGAGGAAAATCCACGGCAGAGGTCAATGCCACTACGGTATCTGCCTGCTTGGAAGACCTTGAAAAGCAATTCCCGGGTATTAAAGAGAGGCTATGCGATTCCAAGGGACAAATACAGCACTTTGTTAATATCTATGTCAACGGTGAAGATGTGCGGTTTCTTCAGGATTTGGATACACCGCTCAAATCGGGAGATGAGGTAAGTATAGTTCCAGCCATCGCCGGAGGATGCTAGCCCCCATTAACACCCTGCCGCTCTTTCAACCATCCCCTTTTTTGAATTAAACGAGCCTCCTCGTTAGTAGGCTGGTAGCGCTCTAAAAACCGCTCCTTGAATCCGGGATAATCTCCTGTCTGAATAGCCTGTCGAATGTCTTCCATTAATTTAATCATAAAACGCAGGTTATGAATGGTTGCCAGTCGCAGTCCCAGTAGCTCCTCGGCTTTGAACAAATGGTGAATATATGCCGTTGAAAAAGTGCGGCAGGTGTAGCAATCACAATCAGGGTCGAAGGGTTCATCCTTTTCTTTGAACTCAGCATTTCTGATGTTACGCCGCCCTTTACGAGTAAATAAAGCGCCGTTTCTGGCCACACGCGGGAGGGTAAAGCGCTGTCAAAAATGTCTATCCCTCGAGCCACCCCCTCTACTAAATCCTCCGGTGAACCGACACCCATTAAATAATGGACCTTTTCCGGGGGTAAACTGGATACGGTATGCTCAACCATCTCCCACATTACTTCTTTAGGTTCCCCAAGACAAAGTCCACCTATAGCAAAACCTGAGAAATCTAAAGATGCAATGTGCCGGGCTGAATGCTGACGTAAATCGGGATATACCCCGCCCTGGGCTATTCCAAACAGAGCCTGCCCTGCCTGCTCTCGGAACGGAGAGACCGACGAAGGGGCCTGTTCTTTGTTGCTGAAGCTGGTCAGGCAGCGTTTTGCCCAACGGTGAGTTCTTTCGGTAGCTACCTCCACCTTTTCTTTCTTTTGTCCGTAAGCTGGCGGTTCATCGAAGGCCATAATAATATCTGCGCCTAAGTCCTGTTGTATCCCTACCGCCTTTTCAGGGGTAAGGAAATGCTCGCTACCATCTATGTGAGAACGAAAAAGCACCCCTTCTTCCTTTACCTGGCGAAGCGAGGCCAGGCTGAAAATCTGATAACCGCCGCTATCGGTAAGTATGGGTTTATCCCAGCCCATAAAGCGGTGCAGTCCCCCCAGTCTGCGTACAACATCCACACCGGGACGTAAATAAAGATGGTACGTATTTGACAGGACAATATTGGCGCCCAAAGCTGCAATTTCCTGGGGAATGAGTGTTTTAACCGTTGCCTGGCTGCCAACGGGGATAAAGGCGGGGGTAGGAACGGTACCATGAGATGTTAATATTTCACCGGTCCGTGCCCGGGTGATTGAACACCGGGACAGAGTTTTAAAAGAAAACATCTTTTCTCCTGATAAACACTAACTGGTTAAAACCCAGAGCAACCTGCCACCCACAAAGAGCAGGGCTACGGCCAGACTGCGGACTATCCATTTACCCTGCAACCTCTGAGCTACTCTTGCACCCCCCTGAGCGCCGATTATGGCGCCGGCGCCGATAATCAATGCTGGAGCATATACCACGTGGCCAAGTATCTGGTGAAATGCCGACCCGGTGACAGTGCTAAGAGATAGTATGAAGGTTGACGTGGCAGTGGCAATATGGGTTGGGAAATTGAACAGATAAACCATAGTCGGAACCTGTACAACTCCACCGGCAATCCCCATCATGCTGGATATAAATCCAACAAAAAAACTGACTAAAATCCCTAACCACTCTTTATACGCGTACCGGAAAATCTTGCCTTTGTTATCCGTCACCGTTCGTACGGCATATACACGAGACAGTAGAGGAGCACATGAAAGTCCGGGACTATTGCCGTCATCTCGCTTGGGACGCAGCAGAATAAATACCGCTATCCCAAATAACAAAGCTCCCAAGACCACGCTGAATACCTTAAAGGATAAATAGTTGGCAATATATGCACCCAATACGGAGCCAGGCAGGGTAGCTATGGCAAACCGGACCCCGGAGCGATAGTCGATGCGTTTTTGGCGCACGTAGGCTAGGGTACCTGACACTGCATTAAAGAAAACAATTGTAAGGGATGTGCCAACCGTCTGCTGCGGGGTGAAGTGGTATACAAGAAGTAATACAGGTAATATGATGAATCCTCCACCCAATCCCACCAGTGTCCCGTAAAACCCGGCTCCCGCTCCTACGGCGAGAAGCTCCACAACCGTAAGCCAGGTAATATCAATCATATTTAACCACCCACAATTAACCCCTCGGTACACGTCACTTTTTGTAAGGGGCTACACAGTTGTCATTCTGAACGGAGTGATAAATCAGGGGAAGTGTACCTTGCATTTGCGCCCCCACCCTGAGATCCTTCGTCCCGACTTGTCGGGACTCCAGGATGACAGACCAAAACATCCCTAAATGTCTTACCATCTTATTGAATGTTGAATAATTGTCGTGTATTAAGTTATTAACCCGGGGGGACGTCCTGTGTGATGAGTCCCTTTTCGCCTTGACTCAAAATCGTGATATTCCGGTTGGTAAAAATACACAGGCCAGCGGCTATCTCCATGCTTATACGGGCGATTTCCTGAGCTGAAAGTTCCGTATGTTGCATTAACGCCAGAGCAGCAGCCTGGGCAAAGCCACCGCCGGAGCCTATGCCTATCACGTTCTCATCAGGTTCCACCACATCACCCTCCCCGGATATTACCAGTATCTCCTCTTTATTAGCTACCACCAACCATGCTTCCAAACGGCGAAGCATCCTGTCGGTGCGCCATTCTTTAGCCAGTTCTACTGAGGCCCGTCGTAACTGGCCGCCATGCCTTTCTAACTGGCCTTCAAACCTTTCAAACAGGGTAATCGCATCGGCTACTGCGCCGGCAAAACCTGCGATAACCTCATCGTGATAGAGGGTGCGTACCTTTTTAGCGGTCTGCTTGATTACCATGTCACCGACTGTAACCTGGCCGTCACCGGCAATAGCTACCTCTTTGCCCCTTTTGACGCCAAGTATCGTTGTATGTCGGACCTTAACCCCCTCCCATTCCCCTTTATGCTCTCTCATTATTACTTTCAAACCCCTAACATTTTTAATCAGATTTTCAAAACACCCTTTTAACGATTCATCTGGATTCAAGCCATCTGGCATAATCTATCAATCTGTGAATCGTAAGGGCGGCCCGGTCAACGTTATAAAAACTGGGAATACCTCTACGGGTATAATTTTTAATTTGCTCTATCTTTCGAATGGGTATCGGCGGGACCATAAAGATGGGTTTCTTCAGCCGATCTCTGGCTTTCTCCAGAAGCGCCATAAAATTCGGGTCGGATAGCTCGTGGAAACTCAGAATCATAAAGTAGTCCACTTCCGGGGCCATTAGCTCCAGAGAAAAGTCATAGAGATTTATCCTGTCCTCGTCTTTTGGCGAAACCAGGTCTACCGGGTTAGTTATACCGGCAAATGGAGGTAATTTACCCTGGAATCCTTTACGCAGCTCCTCCTGGACTTTTGTGGATAAGCGTGCTACCTCTAAACCAGCGCTTTCGCAGGCATCGGCAGCGGCGACTGCCCCCCCACCCGTATCCACCAGGATACCTACTTTACGGCCTTTTGGTAAAAAGGGTGCGTACAGTCCGGCAGTAAGGTCTACGAGCGATTCCAGGCTATTGGCAGTAATGATCCCCGCCTGACGGAAAGCGGCTTCGTTTATTTGATGGCTGCCAGCAATAGAGCCGGTATGAGACAGGGTAGCTCTGGTGCCCGCGGATGTTCTTCCCGCTTTCCATACCAGCACCGGCTTTCGCCGGTTTATCTTTTGTACCAGGTCCAGAAATTTTTTCCCCTCCCTGACTCCTTCAATATAAGCGGAAATAATTTTAATCCGGGGGTCGGCTGCGAAATACGACAGGTAATCGGTAAATTTCAGGTCAGCCTCGTTGCCCAGGCTTACCGCCTTGTTTATCTTGAGACCCCGTTCCTGACCATGAGATATGTAGCTATCACAGAGGGTGCCGCTCTGCCCGATGAAGGCTACATCCTCGTTTTCAACATTTGACCCACCCGTTCTGGCCAGATGCACAAGTTCAGCCTCCAGCACAGGGTTGCCGACCTCGTTAAAACCGGAGGTATGAACAACTACATATTTTATCCCCTTGGCAATGCACTCTTCCATTGTTTTTATTACGAGCGCCACCGGGATGCAAAAAATAGCTAAATCAATTTGCCCGGGAACAGATTGCACATTAGGATATGTTTTAACCCCAAGGATCTCAGTTTCCCTTAGATTTATTGGATATATAGTGCCCTTGTAGCCCCTTTCCAACATCCGTTTAAGGAAATCGCCGCCAGATTTTTTTATATCTTTAGAAGCGCCTATCAGGGCTACGGTCCTGGGGTTAAATAATAAATCCAGGTCGAG
>JACVQG010000093.1 GCA_015661045.1 Dehalococcoidia bacterium
GTGCTTTTCCTGAAAAATTACTATAGCCGTAGAGATTGGCGGGAATGGGCGCTGGTAGCTATTATTATTTTTGCGGGGAGCATTGCTCTCTACCTTCCCTTCTATCTCGGCCTGAAAGCACAGGTTAAAGGGATCTGTCCCTGGTTCGGCCCGGATACCCGACCCCAACAGTATTTTCTGGTTTGGGGGCTATTCCTGTTTATAGGGGTCTCGTTCCTGATCGCCAAAGTAATCAGTTATCGGAAATGGTTAAAATCCGACATCTGGACGATGTTCATAGCCACGTTGCTGGTTTTTAGTCCGTTATTTTTATGGGCTTTTATCAGGACACTGCTGGTCTCATTAGTGCCTTCGTTCGGGGATTTACCTTCTGCTTCAGGCAAACTATGGCATCTATCGCCCCTTTTGGTTATACTTATTCTGTATCTCACTTTGCTACTGCGCCGGAAATCGCAGGATGAATGGCAAGGGAGTAACGCTGCCAGCCTTTTCTCAATTCTCATTCTGTTTACCGGTCTGTTTATCACCATGGCTGCCGAGCTATTCTATTTAAGGGATTTGTTTGGCAACCGCATGAATACGGTCTTTAAATTCTATTACCAGGCATGGATGCTCATGGCCATAGCTTCAGCCTTCGGGCTATACTATATATTAGACCGGTGGCAGCGTTTATCCGCTGGCCGCCAGCTTCACCTTCAGCGATAGTTTTCAGCGCCCTCGCACCCTAGACGGGCTGGCCTATCTGGAGAAGGAAAACCCCGGAGAAAGACGGGCCATCGATTTCCTGAGCCGGCAACCAAGGAATCCAGTGATTGTGGAAGCAACAGGGGATGACGTGAACGCCTTCGGCCGCATCTCGGCTCGGACCGGCCTGCCGGCAATCTTGGGATCGGTCAGCCATGAGGTCCAGTGGCGGGGTTCACAGAGGCTTCTGGTTGAACGGCAAACCGATGTAACAGCTATCTACCGGAGCCAGAATACATCTGAGGTGATGGGGCTTCTGAAAAAATATGGCGTCACTTTTGTATATGTAGGCCCCCTGGAAACAAGGACGTACGGGGAGCAGGCACGCGATAAATTCAAATCCTTTCTTGACGTAGCATTTGAGAGTGATAATGTCAGAATCTACAAGGTCCCCGGAAAATAAAAGGGCCTTTATCGAAATAGGCATCTATATACTCCTGGTTACCGTAGCGGCGGCTATCCGCTTCTGGCAGCTTGACCTGCGGGCTGTCCACCATGATGAAAGCCTGCATATGTTTTATAGCTGGAAGTTCTTCAAGGGGCAAGGCTATTTCCACGATCCGATGATGCACGGCCCCTTCCAGTTCTTCGGTAACAGGCTGGTCTTTTCGCTCTTTGGTGTGAGTGACTATACAGCCAGGATATTGTACGCCTTTTTC
The DNA here is from genome assembly GCA_015661045.1 of Dehalococcoidia bacterium. Lineage (GTDB taxonomy): Bacteria > Chloroflexota > Dehalococcoidia > JACVQG01 > JACVQG01 > JACVQG01. The sequence continues at coordinate 1,404 of JACVQG010000093.1, forward strand.
GGGACATTGCTCGTAGCTCTGCCTTATTTTATGCGACGGGAATTGGGCAGGTTGGGGGCTATCCTGGTGGCTATCATGCTGGCCTTCTCTCCGTCATTCCTCTACTTCAGCCGCTTTGCCCGAAATGACATTTATATAGCGTTCTGGAGTATGCTTATTGTGATTTTCCTGTGGCGATACCTGCAGAATGGACGCTTCCGCTATTTGTGCGCGGCAGCCGCAGCCTTAGCGCTCAGCTTTGCCACCAAGGAAACAACCTTCCTGTTTGTAGCTATGCTGGGTGGCTTTTTCCTCCTGTGGCGAATCGGGGAATTGTGGAAAGCTGTCACGAACGGTTTCTCTCTTTCAAAGTTGTCTCCAGCCGCATCATGCCTGATCATGATAATTTCCCTGGCATTGCCTTTATATGCAGCAGGCATCGGCTTCTTTCAGCGACCCCTGGGCATTGTTTTAGCCAATGCCGATGGAAAAGCCGGCTTGATAGGCGCTCCGCTGGAGGTTAAAGGGATGACCGTAGCGGTGCTTACCGTTGTGCTTTTCCTGGAAGCGGCGATGGTGTTTGGCTTCAGGCGGTGGGGGTGGCGATACATGGTATTATTTGGAATATTTTACGGTATCTATGTAGCCCTGTTTACAACCTACCTGACCAATATCGCCGGTCTGGGGACGGGTATCTGGGGCTCGATGAGCTACTGGATAGTCCAGCACGGCCAGAACCGCCTTGCCCAACCCTGGTTCTACTATATGTTATTGCTTTCTTACTACGAATTTCTTCCCGTGCTCCTGGGAGTGATAGGAGCAATCTATTTTATTAAACGGAAAGATATTTTTGTCGTTTTCCTGACCTATTGGGCTGTTGTGAGCTTCGTACTTTATGCCCAGGCGGGGGAAAAGGCGCCCTGGCTGACGCTCCATGTGGTTCTACCTCTGATGTTGCTGGGAGGCAAGTTTGCCGGGGAAATACTGGTAAGGTTGAAACGATGGTGGAAAGGTTTAGCCATTGCAGCTCTTATCGGAATACTGGCGTTTACTATCAAATTAAGCTTACAGGCCAGCTATCAAAAAAATGATGTCCCTACTGAGTTGCTTGTCTATGCGAGCGGGGCTTATGACCTCAAACCACTTGTTGACAGAATTGAGAGGCTGGCGGAAGATAGCGGCCAGGGGAAAGGGTTCAAAATCACCGTTGATTCGTCGCTTTCATGGCCGTGGGTATGGTACCTGCGGGACTATACCCGGGTGGACTATCCCGACCTGGGCAAGGCAACCGAACCGCCACAGGGCGAGGTGGTGATAGCAGCCACAGGAAATGAAGCTAATTTATCGTCATATTTGGATAGATATGGCCCGGGCGAACGGTTCCATCAGATTTTATGGTACCCGGAGGAGTATAAAGAGTGGAAGGCCGGTGACTTTTTGAAACCCGTGGGCTGGCAAAGGTGGTGGGATTATTTCTGGAGCCGTAAAACCGTTGGCCCGTACTATTCCAGCGACGGAGTAGCCTATTTCTCCAGGGCTTCGCCTTAACCCAAAGATTGAGGGTTGTAACAAATTTACGTGGCACATTAGGGCAGAAACAGAGACACGGTCTGCACAAGACACGGCATGCCGTGTCTCTACGGAATCAAAAAACAGGTGATAGGGGAATGGTCAACACAGAAATATTCGAATATAATCCTCATTCATCAAGGTTGAAAGGGTATGATTATACTCAACCTGGAGCATATTTCGTTACCATTTGTACCTATGCACGGATGTGTTTCTTTGGAGAGATTAAAGAAGGGAAGATGTTCTTGAACAAATATGGTGATATTGTTCATTCATGCTGGCACGCTATTCCTCACCATTTTCCTGATGTTAAACGTAGTTCCTTTGTGGTCATGCCGAACCACGTACATGGAATTATTATCATTTCCAAACTGTTGCCACCCTCCGTTCCGTGTGTAGAGACACGGCATGTCGAAGACCCTCGGTTTATCGGGGCCGTGTCTGAGACGAAAGTTTCGCAAAACACGAATGAGGAATTTCAAAAACCAGTCCCCAATTCATTACCCACAATCATACGTTCCTTTAAGTCAGCGGTCACAAAGCGGTTAAATGAATTGGGAGAAAACCTGCCTGTAACCGTCTGGCAAAGAAATTATTATGAACATGTGATAAGAGATAAAAAAGAGTTAAATCGGAAGATACAGTATATTAATTCCAATCCGGTCAAATGGGAAATGGATGAGGATAACCCAATAAATACCAAAAAAACCGGGACAAACAGGTGAAAGAATGAAATGGTAGTTAGATGAGTCGGAGTAGAGACACGGCATGCCGTGTCTTTACATTAAAAACCCAGGTCGTTATTATCTTTATCACGCAAATTTGATACAACGCCAAAGATTGAAAAAGTATTAAAAACAAGCTGCTCAGCTATTGCATTTTTAGAAAAAACGGCGTATGCTCAGTATGGTAGAGCCGTTTTCGATGCTAGTTCCATATTTAAATGGCGAGGTACACCGAGCCTTTGCAGCTAATGTTAAAGGTCTTCAGCCTCAGAGACTGCACGAAGCCAGGCCAAAACCAAATATCAAAAAAGGAGGTGCAGTAAATCCTGTGGCTGACAAAAATTTAACATGCCGTGATTGCGGCAAAACGTTCGCGTTCACCGAGGGCGAGCAGGAGTTCTACAAGAGCCGTGGGCTCATGAACGAACCCCAGCGCTGCCCGGATTGTCGGTCTGCCAAGAGGCAGGAACGGTCCAGGGGCGGAGGCGGGCCCCGTGAAATGTTCACGGTCACCTGCGCACAGTGTGGCAAGGAGACTCAGGTCCCCTTCCAACCCAAGCAAGATCGTCCAGTCTATTGCAGCGATTGCTATAGCAAGCAGAAAGCCAGGCGGTAAACCAGCTTCAGTAGCCGGTGGCGATTGCGATAAAGTAATCGTCGTTTAGCTATGAAGTAGGGCCAATAGGCGAACAAAACAGGGCTGCCCCGAATTAATTCGGGGCAGCCCTGTTTGTTTGGGTTACTAATAATAGTAGAGGCGATTCTATTTTGGGGAGAATCCTCCATTCCGATGAATCGGGACCGCGAAGTATAAAAATAGACTGGCTTTGTCATTCTGTCCGAGCGGGTATCGGACTCCGATGTTTTACTCGGAGGAGCGTAGCGAAGAATCTCAGGGTGGGGGGTGTGGTTTTATTAAGTACCCCCCTGATTCATCGGGGGGGTCTAGAGTTTGGACATAATATCGTCAAGTATTGGCTTGCAAGGTAAGATTTTGTGCAAAGTTAATGTTCAGGAACGGCCAAACAGACGTTTCGTTGTACTCCTTTCGCAGGATGGTCAAAATATCAAGGAACGATGGTCTTTTAGAATGCTTTCTCCATTTAGGGAGGTCCAGATAGTCACTGGTGCGTCCTGGTCCGAAGGTGCGCAAAGCTGCCAACAGCGAGAGGCTGTAGGAAGCGACTGCGAATGCCGGATGGCGGGGTACCGATTGAGGCGAACGTACCTGAGCTTGGCCGACACCCAGGAGGTCCTTTTCGTCTCGATGATTGACCTCGATCTGCCATCGATCAAAATAAGCCTGAATCAAATGGGCCGCCGAAGCAACCAGGTCGGTGGACAACAGGTAAGCAGGATCGCGATAATTGGTGCGCGCGTGTTCAGGGTAGCGCACCAGGTAATCATCAATCACGGGGTCAAACAGCGATTCGGCTTGCCACCGGCTACGTGAGAACATTTTATAGTCGGCGCTCCAGTCTTGACCGCTACGTCCCAGGGCACAAAGTGTACGCGAGATGGTACGCCGGCCCATGATACAGGGCAATGCCAAGGCGTGCCCGATCGCCCGCTCACGGCTACGCTTCTGGGCAAATACCGACCGCCAACCTTGATCCAGCAGGGAGTAAAGTTGAGCTGTCAGCATTTTTACTTTCCTTCCTTCAGCCCAAACACATTCCTGTCAGTACGTATGAAGCGGTCGCCGCGGCGAACCTTTTTGACCAGAGACGAAACTATCGATTCACGCTCCAGTCGCCGGCCGTGCACCTTCTCTACGCGGTCAATGATTTCGGAGATATGCAGGGGTTGGGCGGCTCGCTGGAGTATGTCGAATACCATGTCAACTTGTGACAGACGTTGTCGGGGCCGAGTGTCGGCCTCAACCAGCCCGGCGCGCAAGCGTTTAACGGCTTTCAGTTGTGCTTCCAGCGAAACCTCAAACGCATGTAAGACAGAAGCCTCAATATCATTTTTGTCCATCATGGCATCCTCCTTGGGGACAGGAATATTACTCAATCTTGCCCCAATAAAAGGATACCATAATAACGTAGGTATGACAATACTACTGGAGAATATCATACTCAAATGTACAAACTCCAGACCCCCTTTTACGTAAAGGGGGCAGCCGAAGGCGGGGGATTCCGTTTTTATAGTTCGTTAAGTCGTCGCTGCTCGTGGTGCCGTTTCCACTATAGCTTCCACAGGTTTCATATTCTTGGAGGATTCCTGCAACAGCCAGACGCACAGAGCCGAGAATGATAGTAATCCTGTGCCTATCAAAAGGGCCAACTGGTAGCTATCAGTAGTCTCGTAAAGTTTACCCCCAACCCACGGACCCAGCGTGGAGCCGACCTGGTGGAGTACAAAAATAAGCCCCAGCATCCTGCCGGCTATCCTGGTGCCGAAGACCTCGAATACTACTGTCTGGGTAACTGTAACGGTCAGAAATATGGGGAGGCCGGCGACCAGGGCAATTGTGTAGAAACTGGTGGTATCGGAGACGAAGAAGGCCAGCATGAAGAAGCCCGCCGCCCGCATCAGATAGCCTGCTATCAAGACTTTAAACCGCCCGAAGCGGTCGGATAGCCAGCCCCCGATCATGGCCCCCACTGCCCCTCCCGCGCCTATCATCCCCAGGCCAAGCGCTCCAACTTGAGGCGAGAAGCCATGGTCACGGGCGATAGCGGGCAAATGGGCCTGCAAGAACTGCCCGCTGGAGCCGCAGCCGAAATAGGCCAGGAGCAGGAAAAGATACGCCCGGCTTTTTATCGCCCGAAGAATGTCCTTGTTGAACAGGGAACCAGCTTTAAAGTTCTGGGCCTGAGCGCCCTCGACGTGCCGGGGTTCCTTCAAAAATAGATAGCCCAATGGCAGGCCA
>JACVQG010000094.1 GCA_015661045.1 Dehalococcoidia bacterium
GGTTTCTGGAATGGAGAAGGTATCTATGGCAACCACCGCATCGTTCAAGATACCTGCCGGCAGTGCCCTCACCCGGTATCCTGCATGGATGCTTGCCCTAATGGGGCAATCGAAGCTGTGCCTCCAACTAATGCCAGAGTAGTGAATGTCGAAAAATGCACCGGTTGCAAGGCATGCCAGCGGGCCTGCCCCTTCGGGATGACTACCTTTAATGCAGAGATCAATAAGGCTTCCAAGTGCCATCTCTGTAATGGCGACCCGCAATGCGTGAAAGCCTGCCCCGCAGGTGCTCTTCAATATGTGCCGTGGAGAGACAGGACTAAGGAAGTGCCGGCACGATTTATTCCGGTGTCAGTGAATTTACCGGATGATGTAAAGGCTTCCTGTGTGACATGCCATAAGTGAGGAGGGGGTAATTTAGAAAAAGGAGGAATGAATACATGGCTGGAGGCTATACTGGTAAGACACTTAGAGTTGACCTGACGACAGGTAAGATAACAGCAGAAGATACGCTTGCAAAATATAAGGACTATATCGGGGGTGCGGGCCTGGGCTATAAGGTACTGTGGGATGAGGTACCGGCGGGCACAAAAGCCTGGGACCCGGCGAACCGGCTCATCTTTGGCGTAGGGCCTCTGTCTGGCACCGGCGCTCCATGCGGCGGCAGGGTCTCAGTCATCTCGCTCTGGCCGGCAAGCCAGTTCGAGTTGCCGGCAGTGGGCCACATGGGCGGGCACTGGGGCCCGGAGCTCAAGTTTGCCGGGTGGGACTCTATCATCATTCAGGGCAAGGCCAATGCACCAAGCTGGATTAGCATCCAGGATAACAAGGTAGAAATCAGAGATGCTAAGAAGCTCTGGGGGCAGGGTATATTCCAGGCTACAGCCGCTATTTGTGCTGACATTGGCAATGACTGCCATGTAGCCGCCATCGGGCAAGCGGGTGAGAATCTGGTAAGGCTTTCTAATGTCATGAACGACCGCTCCCACTCTGCCGGCGGCGTTGGCAGCGTCATGGGAAGCAAGAACCTCAAGGCGATTGGCGTTAAAGGTACAGGCGCACTGAAGATATCCATGGATAAAAATGCCTGGCGCGACTTGGTTAATGGTTATCTACCCCTCATGGGCTGCAACAACCAGGGCGTGGTGCCGAGCACGCCCCAAGCCTGGGCAGAATTCTCTGGCTCAACCCGGTGGACAGCACAAAAGGGCGCTTTTTGGGGTAGGGCTACTCCGCCCTTTGATGTCGGCATCTGCCCCGCTGATGACCTTAACAAGATGGGGTTACGCACCCATAAAGGCATTCAGGACCATGGCTTTGAGATGGGTGTAAAATACACCACCCGCATCGGCGGCTGTTTCGGCTGCCCCATCCGCTGCCATACCGCCATGGATAACCCCAATCTGGAGCAATTTGGTGTATCCCGCTTCCAGACTAATACCTGCAATGGCATCTCCCACGGCCCTGGATGGTATGACCCCGCCCCGACAGGCGAAAAGCTGATGTTACTCAAACAGATCGGTTCGGCTCTGGCTGATGATTATGGTTGGTGGAGCGACTATGGACAGTCAGGTCGCGACTTTGTTTATATGAAGAAGAAAGGGCTTTTTGAGAAATATCTCCCGGCTAAGGAATATGCTGCTATACCCTGGAAGCTGTGGGAAGCTCAGAGCCCGGAGTTCTCACAATGGCTGTACAAAACTATCACCTACAAGGAAGGTGAACTGGGCCAGGCATTCGCTGACGGCCCTGAATGGATGGAGAAACGCTACCCGGAGATGAAAGAGGCCCATATCAAGGAATATGAACTGCAGTCCTGGAAGTTCGGCATGGCAAAGCACCACTCTACTGAGGCCAGTGGTCAGGTGGGCGCCCTCATTAACCTGATGCGTAATGCGCATGCCCAGAACCATACCCACAGCAACTTCCAGGGCAGCGGCTTGCCGATAGCTCTCAAGAAGGAAATTGGCGCTGAGTTATTTGGCACTCCCGATGCGGTGGACAATAACAACGATGTTAAGCCGATGAACGCCGGGAAAGCCAGGTTTGCCGTATTATCAATGATTTACCAGGACCTGCACGACTCATTGACGCTTTGCAACTGGACTCAACCCATCTGGGCATCTCCGGTCAAAGAGAGGAAGTACCGTGGCGATCCGGAAGCGGAAGCTAAATTTTTCTCGGCGGTTACGGGAATAAACAAGACCCGCGGGGATTTAGAGTTGGATGGACTTCGGATTCTAACCCTTTTCCGGGCGCTAACTATGAGGTTCATGAATGAGGCGGATATGCGTAACAAGCATGACCTTATCCCTGAATGGGCCTTTACCTACCCCAAAGACAAAGAACCTTTCACTTCGGGACATGCCAAGATGGACCGGGCGGATATGGAAAAGGCGAAAGACATGTTCTATGAACAGCTTGGCTACGATGCGAAAACAGGTGCACCGACCAGAGCGCTGCTTGAGAAGCTGAACATGAAGTCCGTGGCTGATGAGTTGGAATCAACAAAGCTGTTGACGGTATAAGCTTGCTTTATGAGTCCGGCAGGAATCATCCGGGGGGTATTTAATGCTGCGAAGCTCTAATCCCCCCGGGTAGTTCTGAACAGCGGAGGTTTATTAATGGAAGAAAACGGAAAACCCAGTGGGTCGCCGCAGATTATAGAGGGTAAAAAACTCGATAATGAAGTGATCTATGTGGCAATCGCAGACCGGGTAAAAAACGACTCAACTAACAGGGGACAACTGACCAGCCTGGAGTTGATTAAACCCCTTATGCAAGATCCTGGAAAGATTCAATCGTATCTTGGTGAGATGATGGGGAATGAAGTTTATAAAGATATCAAGCTGATTACTGCAGCAAATGGAGCAACATATCTTTATTCGGAAAAGGTTTTCACCCGGAGAGATGCCGAGAAGCTTACCTTGGACGAGGAAGTCAGGAGCAGGATTATTAATCAGGTGAGGGAGGATTCAAGTAAAAAAGAAAGTCTCACGCCGGTGAACAAGCTTGGCGCTTTGATCCCCGGAGCGGAATTGGACAAGATTGACAGCCACCTCGCTTTAATTTCAGGTGATGAGAGATACAAAGATGTCCACATTATTACAAACAGGAAAGGCACCCGCTATTTATATTCGGAAAAATTTCTAACCTGCAACTACGCTGAACTTCTGGCACGCGCCGAAGCCAATGACCCTGTAGCCATTATTGCCGATACTGTCAGGGATGACTCACGTATCTATCCCCGCCCCACCAATCTGGATATGTTCAAAGCGCCTGTCTTTAAGATAGACTTTGATGAAATGGGAAGATATACCAGTGAGCTAACAAAAAGCCCTGAATATAACGACATTAAGCTAATAAAAGCCTCCACCGGGGCCATCTATCTTTACTCAGACCTCTATTTTAACCCGGACTTAGCAAAAGCCACGGTGGAATGGGAGGAGGTTGGTAGATACGAAAACCCTTAGAATGGCATAGAAACTTATTTTCTCCTCAAAATTCCGCTTGACAACCGTAAAAAAATATGTATACTACTATATATTATCAAGCCAGCGACTCCGATAAATCGGAGCGATGAGCTGATTTTATCGGTTTCTTTTAATTACATCTAAATAGAGCGCGCTTGGATTCTCACAAATTAGAACCGAGACGGCTGAATAGGTTCATATGTAGCCGCCTTGTGTTATGCCAGGCGGCTACTTTTTTTGTCTGATTAATCCCGACAGGTCGGGACACCCGGAGATGACAAATGACAGGGGCAATCACCGATGTGCCGGGCATCACCGTCGGCCACTATACCGATAGGGAGGCCGTTACCGGTTGCACTGTTGTTTTATGCCCCTGCGGCGCACTGGCGGGCGTAGATGTAAGAGGCTCAGCGCCGGGAACAAGAGAGACCGACCCTTTGCGTCCTATGTCTTTTGTGGGCCAGGCCCATGCTATCCTGCTTAGCGGCGGCAGCGCTTTTGGGCTGGATGCAGCCGGAGGTGTGATGAGGTTTCTGGAGGAGCAGGGTTGTGGTTTCGATACCAAGGTAGTCAGGGTTCCCATTGTGCCCGCTGCCATTATCTTTGACCTGGGTATCGGCAGCGCTAAGGTCAGGCCAGGCCCTGAGGAGGGCTACAAAGCTTGCCTTGAGGCCGGTATTCAAGTGGCTGAGGGCAGTGTGGGGGCCGGCACCGGGGCCACAGTCGGCAAGGCGCTGGGCAGGAAATTGGTGGTCAACGCCTACGGAGATGTTATAGACCCGCGGCGCGGAACAATGATAGCGGGGCCGCGCCAGGGTAAACGTTTTGTTAACAGTATTACAGTCCTCCGGAAGAGAGGCACGTGGCAACCTCCGCAACCGACCAGCACGGCAATCGGGGTGGTAGCGACCAGCGCCCGGTTGGACAGGGAGGGTGTTAACAAGCTGGCGCAGATGGCCCATGACGGTCTGGCGAGGGCCATCCGGCCCTGTCATACGTTAGTAGATGGGGATGTAATGTTCGCTCTTTCCATGGGGAATAAAGGCAAGCTGGCCGATGTAACAGCGTTGGGCGCTGTAGCCGCTGAGGTGGTAGCCGAGGCGGTTTTGCGGGGGGTTATGCTGGCCGAGGGTTTGGGGGGAATCCCTTCAGCTAAGGAATTCAAAGCAGGTTTGAGGGCAAGGATTTAATAGATGTTAAAAATCGGCTTTATAGGGGCAGGGACGGTAGGGACCGCCCTGGCAAAAACGCTCTCCCAAAGGGGTTATCAGGTCGTGGCAGTTTTCAGCCGCACTCCGGCTTCCGCCCAGAAGTTAGCGGGGCAGGTTAAGGGCTGCCAGGTCAAGGATCACGGGCAGGGTGTCATCGAGGCCGCCGATTTGGTCTTTGTAACAACACCGGATGATGCCGTTGCCCCGGTAGTAGCCCAATATCAGTGGCGGACAGGCAAAAGCGTGGTGCATTGCAGCGGGGCGGCATCGCTGGATATACTCCAGCCTGCCAGGATAGCCGGGGCAAGTGTGGGCGCCTTTCATCCGTTACAGACCTTTGCCAGTATCGCCCAGGCCATTGAGAATATACCTGGCTCCACCTTTGGAATAGAAGCGGATGGCAATTTAATCGAGACATTAAAGGCAATGGCCACGGCATTAGGGGGCCAATGGGTTGAACTCAAAGGTAGCGACAAGGTGCTGTATCATGCTGCGGCTGTTATAGCCTGCAACTATTTTGTTACCCTGGTAAAGATGTCCACCGACCTGTGGAAAGAATTCGGAGTCAGCACGCCGGAGGCTACTAAAGCCTTACTTCCCCTCATACAGGGGACTGTAAACAATTTAAAACAGGTAGGATTGCCGAATTGCTTGACCGGGCCTATCGCCCGCGGAGATATGGGGACCCTTCAAAAGCACCTGGAGGCCCTGGAGAAGCATCCCGGTTTATCGGGACTTGTCTCCACCTATAAAGAATTAGGCCTTCAGACAATACCTGTATCGCTTGCCAAGGGGAAAATAACGTCGCAACGGGCCGAAGAGATGCGGTCCTTATTTACAGGTAACTAAATTTCAGGAGGAAGCCATGAGGATGATGCTGAAGAGTAAGATCCACAGGGCCACGGTTACTGAAGCCAATCTGGAGTACGAAGGAAGTATAACCATAGACCAGGAGCTTTTAGAGGCTGCCGATATACTGCCTTACGAGCAGGTTCAGGTGCTGGATATAAACAATGGCTCCCGACTGGAGACCTATGCCCTTCCCGGTGAGCGGGGCTCAGGCCGGATATGCATTAACGGAGCGGCCGCCCGTCTGGTATCTCAGGGGGATATGGTGATAATCCTCACATATAGCGCAGTCCAGGAATCCGAAGCATCATCCCTTCACCCCCGGATAGTTTATGTGGATGCGCAGAACCGCATTAAAAATAAGAAAAAAGAGGCGTTGTGGGCGATGTCCTGAGCCAGACGAAGGATGTAGACCCCCACCTTCTCGACCCTTTCCAGTTGAATGCCGATGAGGGGCAGGACAAGGTGGTCAGTGTTAAGGAAGCTATTGCTAACAATGTCCGGCCCGGCATGGCTATCCATTTTTCCAAAGAGGCCGGGGGTTTAATACGGGAGCTTTCCCGACAGTTCTGGGGAACCCATCCCGACTTTACGTTCATTGCCTATATAGTTGTCAATCATTCCCTGGTTCCGATCTACGGCAGGCTGGCTAAAAAACTTATCGCCTCCAACTGCACTCATATCTATCCCTCTCCCGGCCCTATAAAGATAATCCAGCAGCTTTATAAGCAAAAAGAAATACAGATAGAGAACTGGTCTCTATGCTCTTTGCAGCAACGGCTCATGGCAGGGGCTATGGGCGTGGGATTTATGCCCACCCGGTCTATTATCGGTAGCAGCATGGCTAAAGAGAACCAGGGATCCTTTATGGAGATAGACGACCCTTTTAACACAAATGGAAAGGTGGGAATCCTCAGCGCGCTTCAGCCCGATGTCTCTTTTATCCACGGCTGGGCCGCAGACCGCAATGGCAACACTATCCTCCTCGGCCCTTACGATGAGTCGCTATGGGGGCCGAGGGCCAGCCGTAATGGGGTTATTGTAACCGTAGAAAAGCTGGTCTCCACCGAATTTATCCGGCAGCATTCTCACCTGGTAAAGATACCGGGGTCTATGGTCAAATCCGTCTCCGTAGCGCCGTTTGGCGCTCACCCCTGGGGGCTGGGGAACCACGGTTTGCCCGAGATAGACGCGTATAAAGAGGACTACGACTTTATGAATACCATGCGCCGGGCCAGCGATAGCCCGGTTTCTTTTGATGCTTTCGTAAAAGAGTGGGTATTGGAACCTTCCAGCCACGAAGACTATCTGCATAAGCTGGGAGAACAGAGACTCAACCACCTCCAGGAGTTGGGGAAACCCCGGGCCTGGGAGGAGGAGATAAAGAAAGCAACCATTTCCCTCGATGAGACTTTTACAACCTCTGAAATGATGGTTGTAGCGGCGGCCCGACAGATACAGGCTAAAGTCCGCCTTCACGGATACCAGGCTATTCTGGCAGGGGCCGGCGCCTCCGCTTTGGCGGCCTGGCTGGCTTATTACCTGTTCAAAGCCCACGGCGAGGGTGTGGAGCTGATGATGGGGGCCGGGCTGGCGGGTTATGCCCCCCGCCCCGGCGAACCGGTCATAACCTCCACCGTCCATTTCCCTGCCGCTCGCATGCTAACCGATAGCACGGATATGTATAGCGTAATAGTGGGTGGGGCGAATAACCGGTGTATTAGCTCCCTGGGGGCAGCCCAGATAGATAAGTATGGCAATATTAACACCACTCGCGTTGGGAATTTCTATCTTATGGGCTCGGGTGGAGGCAATGATGCCGGCGCCAGCCAGGAAACTATAGCAATCGTCCGGCAGTTGAAAGAAAGATTCGTAGACAAGGTTGACTACATTACCACGCCGGGGCAGCGGGTGAAGACACTGGTATCACAACTGGGTATCTTTGAAAAGCTGGACAATAATGAGTTTACTTTGACGGCTGTCCTACCAGGCCGCCCACTTGTTTCGATTGCAGAGCGTATTGAAATAGTAAAAAAGAACTGCGGCTGGAATCTCCGCGTAGCTGATAACGTCCAGGGGATCTCCCCGCCAATGGCGAAAGAACTCGAACTACTGCGGCTTCTGGATTCGGACCGGTTTTTCATTGCGGACTAATGGTAAGAGCCAGTCATTCCCGCGAAGGCGGCCCCGATGCATCGGGGCGGCTCGGTGGCCGGAATGACATTTTCATGGTTTGTGGTGCCCCCTGGCAAGGGGGTATGGGCGATTCTCCCGAAAATAGAGACGCGGTTTTGTTCGGTGAACGGTTAAAATCCCTCTCAATCTCCCTTTACGAAAGGGAGAGGTTTGGGTCTCCCCCTTTGGAAAAGGGGGTGTAGGGGGATTTAACCACTGTCTAAGAAGGGCGATTTTCATTTTTGTATCAGGCCGCGAGTTTTGCAGGGGTATTAATACAATGGCAGATAATAAACCCTTAATATGTAAACGGCCATCTGAATATAAACTAATTGGTGACCAATCCTTCTTCCCTGTTAGCTGGTTGCACAAGCAGGGCTTTTGCGAATATCAAATCTACCTGGAGATTGTGAAAGGCGTAAAGCTAAAGCCGACTAAACAGATGATTGTAGGCAAAGAAGAGCACGAAAGGTTATATTCGGAGTTCAAAGCAGTAGCTGTGCCGGCTACGTTCGACCGGATGCTGGACCTTTCGAAAACCGAGGTAGTAAGTAGCCGGGAGTTCCGGGTAAGAGATGTTGAACATGGTATTTACGGTCTTGTGGACGAAATTTTGATGACTCCAGACCAGTATATAATAATAGATGACAAACCCGGCACGACAGCTTATCCGTCGCAAATTAACCAAGTCTACGGATATTGTCTGGCGTTCAAAGGGGTGATTAAATCCGTAGATAACCGACGGATAATAAGTGCTTTGCGAAAAAGAGGCAGCAACCTGATATTCTGGCAGGGCACGTTCGATGACCCTGCAGAACGGAGTATTGCTGCTCTGGTGCAGCATATCCATGCGCTTATGTCGGGCAGCGAACAGTTTGGCACATCAGACAACCCGAACAAGTGCCGGGCATGCTCCCTCAAGGCTGCTTGCGACCGGGCCTTGGTTTCTTGATAAGTAAAAATATAATTACACAAATCTGGTTATTAACAAAACGGTGTATTATTTCATTGTCATTCTGAGCTGTAGGCGAAGAATCTCCAGTTGCACGTGCGTTTGATAGCTTCTTTAGGATGCCAATATGAAGATTGGCATAAGGCCATGTTTAAATACGGTGGAGAAAATTGAATGGGGGTGTTGTCCGATTAATGCAATTGCAGCCTAGCGCAACGAAGATACAGGAGATTCTTCTGTCGCTTCGCTCCCTCAGAATGACAATATACCGCCCTGTGGAATTTTTGGGCTTAGAAATATTTGCTTAAAAAATGATATCTAATAAATCTACAATAGGAGGTTCAATCCAATGCGTATCACCGTTAACGACATAAAAGAGATGAAGCAAAAGGGCCAGAAAATCCCAATGCTCACCGCCTACGATTACTCCTTTGCCAAGCTGGTAGAGGAGGCCGGCATCCCCCTCATACTGGTGGGAGATAGCCTGGGGATGGTTATGCTGGGCTACACTTCTACCATCCCGGTTACCATGGACGAAATGATACACCATACTAAAGCAGTAGTAAGGGGCACCCAGCGGGCGTTGGTTATCGGCGATATGCCCTTTATGACCTACCATACGAGCGTCGCCGAGGCCATGCGCAATGCCGGGCGCTTTATTCAAGAGGGAGGCGCCCAGGCGGTGAAGCTGGAGGGTGGGGAGATGGTGGCCGAGACGGTACACCGGCTGGTTAGCGTGGGCATACCTGTTCAAGGACATATCGGCCTGACTCCCCAGTCCATCAACCAGCTTGGCGGCTTTAAGGTCCAGGGAAAGACGCCGGAAGCTGCGCTGCGTCTGCTTAAAGATGCCCAAGCCCTTGAGGAGGCCGGCGCATTCTCAGTTGTCCTGGAAAGCGTCCCCTACGCCCTCTCTGCGCTTATCACAAAGAGGCTCTCTATTCCCACCATCGGCATCGGGGCTGGAGCAGGTTGCAACGGACAGGTCCAGGTGGTAAGCGATCTTCTGGGACTTTACACCGAGTTTGTTCCCAAACATGCCAAGCAATATACCAAACTGTCTGAAATAATCAAGAAGGCAGTCGGCGAATATGTAGGAGAAGTCCAGAGCGGGGCATTCCCCACTGAGCAGCATAGCTATAAGATTGACCCTGCGCTAATTGCTGACCTGGAAAAGATTGTCTGACGAAGACTCTCCCCGATAAACCGAGGGTCTCCGACGGAACGGAGAGGTATTAAATGCTGAATTTGATTGAAGAAATGGATACCATGAAGGAAGTCCGGCAGAAACTGCGGGGCAAAGTGGGCTTTGTGCCCACGATGGGTTATCTCCATGCCGGCCATATGGAGTTGGTTAAGCGGGCCAGGGCCGAAAACAAGACGGTGGTGGTCAGTATTTACGTCAACCCTATCCAGTTCGGGCCTAAAGAGGACTTCAAGAGCTACCCGCGGGATTTTGATAAGGACATGTCCATGCTCTCCGATGCCGATACGGACATCGTATTTGCTCCTATGGATGAGGAGATGTACCCGGATGATTTCTCGACTTTCGTAGAGGTGGA
>JACVQG010000095.1 GCA_015661045.1 Dehalococcoidia bacterium
AGCGAAGCCTCCAGCCACGCAAACCACAGTGCCGAACTTTTCAATCTCAGTTGGCTTGCCCAGAGGGCCGACAAAGTTGGAGATGCTATCTCCTGCTCTCAGCGAAGCGAGCTGGCGGGTGGTCTTGCCTACTTCCATAAAGGCAATGGTTACTGTTCCGGCCTCTCTGTCCCAGTCAGCCAGGGTAAGGGGAACACGTTCGCCTTTTTCATCCACCCTGATAATGACAAACTGTCCGGCCTGGGCCTTGTTTGCAACTGCAGGGGCATCTACCTTGACCAGATGAATGTTGGGTACTAGCGGACTTTTTTCAACTATACGGTACATTTAACTCTTATTATTCTTTTCTATTTTTACAGCGCAGACCTTGTATTCAGGAATTTTGGATACAGGGTCAAACGCAGGGTTTGTTAATACATTTGTTGGGCTTTCCATGAAATGGAAGGTCATGGCTACCACACCTACAGGCGAACCCTGGGTCACTTTGGCGTGGACATCCACCTCACCACGGCGCGAGCTTACCTTGACCATCTCCCCATCTACGATATCCAGCTTCTGGGCATCCACGGGGTTAATCTCCACCAGTTCCTCAGGCCGAAGCTCGTTAAGTCCGGGAACTTTTCGCGTCATTGTACCCGTGTGGAACTGGAAGAGGCTGCGCTGAGTTGTCAGCATTAGTGGGTACTCAGCATCGGGTAGCTCTGCAGGCGGCCGATACTCCAACGGAGAGAACTTCCCTTTGCCCCTGGTGAACTTTTCAGTATGTAGCCGCGGTGTCCCCGGATGGTCCGGAGTCGGGCACGGCCATTGTAACCCGCCCTCTTTCTCCAGACGCTCGTAGGAAATGCCGCCATAGCTGGGTGTAAGCTGCGAAATCTCTTTCATTATCTCCTGAGGATTGTTATAATCAAATCCTTTGCCACCCATCCTTTTAGCTATCTGGCAGACTATCCACCAGTCGGGTTGGGACTGACCTAATGGCTCTAAAGCTGCCCTCACCCGTTGCACGCGCCGTTCGGTGTTGGTATAGGTGCCGTCTTTTTCAGCGAATGAACAGGCAGGCAGTACTACGTGTGCCAGTTTGGCCGTTTCAGTTAAATAGAGGTCCCGATGTTCTCGCCCATAAGATATATGGCTTTTATTTTCCCCTGGTAAGCATCGTGGAGGAATTCGGTCAAGGTCAAACCGGGTTCAGCGGGTAATTTTACTCCCCAGGCTTTCTCGAACTTCTCTCGTGCAACAGGATCGGCCACGCTCTGATAGCCGGTGAAAACATTGGGCAACCCGCCCATATCGCAGGCCCCCTGGACATTGTTATGGCCCCTTAAAGGGTTGACGCCGCTGCCGGGTTTGCCTACATTTCCGGTTAACATGGCCAGGTTAGCTGTAGCCAACACATTATCATGTCCGTGAGTGGATTGAGTGATGCCCATGGCGTAAAACAAAGCGCCGGGGCTGTTCTGGGCATACATTCTGGCTGCGGCCTGGATTGTTTCCCAGGGGACACCTGTTAACCTGCTGACTACCTCGGGCGGGAACTTGACCAGGGAGGCTTTGAACTCCTCGTAGTTCTCGCAACGGTTAGCAATGTATTCCTTATCCTCTAATCCGGCCTCTATGATGGCCCTGCACATTCCCATAATAAGGGCTACGTCGCTACCCGGCGTATGTCTGATCCAGATGTCGGCAAACTTGGTTAGCTCAATCTCCAGAGGGTTGGCTACAATGAGTTTTTTCCCCTGACGGGCAGCCTGTTTAATCTTTATGCCGATAACCGGGTGGGCATAGGTTGTATTGGAACCGATGACAAACAGGGAATTAGCCTCCAACACATCGGATATAGGGTTGGTCATAGCCCCGGAACCGAAAGCCTGGGCTAACCCCGTTACCGAAGGCGCGTGGCACAACCGGGCGCAGTGGTCTATATTATTAGTACCCAGCACTGCGCGGGAAAACTTCTGCATAACATAGTTGTCTTCGTTGGTACATTTACCAGCGGCGAATATCCCTAATTCGTTAGGCTTGAACCCTTTTAGCTTGCTGGTCACTAAATCTAAAGCTTCATTCCAGGAGGCTGGTTGGAACTCTCCGTTTTTCTTGATAAGCGGGGTGGTCAGCCGTTTCGGGTTATGTACCATATCTGTAATACCAAATCGTCCCTTGACGCAGGCCAAACCCTTATTAGCTAAGCCTGCAGGGTCCGGGTCCACCCGTATAATGGTCTTGTCTTTAATCTCGAGCTTTAACTGACAACCTACACCGCAATAAGGGCAGGTTGTAGATACCGTTTTATCAGGCAATCCGGCCCATTTGTTTTTTCTCTCCATAATAGCGCCCACAGGGCACATGTCCACGCAGGTGCCGCAGAATTCGCTGCCGCCGGCTTTGTAGCCACAATCGAAGGCAGTGCCTACAACTGTCTGACCGCCCCGGAAACTGAAGGCAAGACAACCATTAACCCGAACGTCCTGGCAAGCCCTGATACACCGGCCGCAGAGGATACACAGGTTATTGTCTCTGTCAATAAAAGGATCCTCCCTGTTCATCGGGAGACCCCTGTAGTTGTAAGGTAAATCTATTTTCTTGGAACCGTAGAGGCCCAGGTAATCGGATACCTGCTGAAGATCGCACCGTTGATTCTTGGGGCAGGTAACGCACCTATGGGTTATAGATACACTACGCAAACAGATATCCTGCTGCTTGCAGCGGCGTCGCCTCCAGCAAGTAAGACAGGAGTGCGGGTGTTCGGTGAGGATAAATTCCATCACGGAGCGCCTTAATGATTGCAACTGAGGCGTTTTGGTCTTGATTACCATAGCGTCGGTTGCGGGTGTAGTACAGGAGGGAGGTAATCCACGCATCTTCTCAATTTCCACGATGCACATGCGGCAGCCCCCATAGGGTTCCAACATGGGATGGTAACAAAGCGTGGGGATGTAAATGCCGGCATCGAGCGCGGCAGCCAGGACGGTATCTCCCTTTTTAGCTTTAATCTCCTGGCCATCGATATTCAGCGTAATTAAATTACTAACCAAAGTTGGCACCTCTTAGAATCCCCCTGAGTCCCCCTTATTAAGGGGGATATAGGGGGATTGCTTCACTTCACTTGCAATGGCAATCAAATAGCTTTTAATGTTCCGCCAGATCACAGTTCAGGCAGCGGCGGGCTTCTTCTTCGGCTTTATCTACCTTGTAACCCAGTTCCACTTCAACAAAGCCCTTTAACCGGTCAGGCATTGGAACCTCGGGCATTTCGGGGCGGAGCTTTTCCCCTTCCTCAACGGTGAACATGGCTTTAGAGCCTTCCTGGGGGTCTACCAGGATTTCGCTTATATCGCCGTTGCCGCCCAGATACTTATCTATTGAGCTTGCTGCCAGCCGTCCCTGAGCAATACATTCTACGACTGTCGATGCGCCTATGACGCAGTCGCCACCCGCATAAACACCGGGTTTAGAGGTGGCCAGTGTATCGGCATTTACTTCAAGAGCGCTTCCTTTAGTCACTGTAAGGTTGAAACTGGCCGGCACATCCGGTATCTGGCCTATGGCCTGGATAACAGTATCGAATTCCATGGTGAACTCGCTACCCTTAATAGCATCGGGGCGCCGCCGGCCGCTGGCGTCAACTGCTCCCAGCTTATGTCGTAGAAGTTCTACCTTGACTTTGCCATTCTGCTGGCTCATTTTAGTCGGATTGACCAGGAAGTGTATCTTAATGCCTTCATGTTCAGCGGCTTCTATCTCTTCGGGGCTGGCCGGCATTCCTGTCTTATCGCGGCGGTAGATAATATTGACGTCCTTAGCTCCGATTCTCAGGGCCGTCCGTGCAGCGTCCACCGCGGCATTGCCTCCGCCGATGACGCCTACCTTCTGGCCAATTTTTACTTCTTTCCCCAGACTGACATCCCTCAACAGGGTTACTGCTTCTAATACACCGGGGCTGTCCTGTCCTTCAACCCCGATTTTAGTACCTTTATGAGCGCCGACAGCCAGGAAGACGGCGTTGTAGCCCTGTTTAAATAACTCTTCTGTCGTGTCAACGCGGGTATTGCATTTAATTTCAACACCCACTTTTTTGATTTCATCTATTTCCTGATCAAGGATATTGCGGGGCAGGCGGTATATCGGAATGCCGACCCGCATCATGCCGCCAGGTTCAGGTAAAGACTCGAAAACGGTAGCCGAGTGACCCTGCTTGGCCAGATAGTAGGCAGCGGTGAGTCCAGCCGGGCCGGAGCCGACGATAGCCACCCGTTTTCCCGTGGATGGAAGCTTCTTGGAGCGGGACCGCCATTCACCCGAGTCGTGGGCAGCGGCTAAGCGCTTCAGGTTCCGTATGGCTATGGATTGCTCCAGCTTGCCGCGAGTGCAACGAAGTTCGCAGGCATGGAAGCAGACCCGTCCCAGCGTAGCAGGGAAGGGAATCCTTTCCCGGTTCACTGCCAGAGCTTCGGCAAATTTACCCTGGCCGCAGAGCCGGACATATCGGAATGCTTCCACCCCTGCCGGGCACCGGTGATTGCAGGGCGCTTTAACAATACCCTTACATACCGCAGCATCGCAATACTTGTTCTTAATATGCTCTTCGTATTCGGAGCGGAAGTATCTAACACTGGTCAGAATAGGATTGGGAGCTGTCTGTCCCAGGCCGCAAAGGGAGGTGTCCTTAATCATCTGAGCCATCTTACCCAAGCGTTCGATATCGGACAACGAGGCATTGCCACGGGTTATATTTTCCAGCATGCGTAACATCTGCTTCATACCAATCCGGCACGGCACACATTTACCACAGGATTCGGCAGTAGTAAAGGAGACAAAGAAACGGGCCAGGTCAACGATACATGTGTCTTCATCGACTACTACCAGACCACCCGAACCGATGATGGCGCCCGCTTGTGCCATGGACTCATAGTCAACCGTGATATTCATCAAATTGGCAGGAAGGCAGCCACCGGAAGGCCCCCCAGATTGCACGGCTTTAAGCCGTTTGCCACCGGGTATACCTCCGCCAATCTCGTAAATAATTTCTTGCAATGTAGTTCCCAGAGGGACTTCTACCAGACCGCTATTGGCAATCTTGCCGGTAAGGGCAAATACCAGAGTGCCGCGGCTCTTCTCAGGACCAAATTGGGCGTACCAATCCGCTCCTTTGGCTATTACAATAGGGGCGCTCACCAGAGTCTTAACATTGTTTATATTGCTCGGTTTTCCAAAGAGTCCCTTGACAGCCGGGAATGGGGGCCGGGGACGGGGCATACCTCTGCGGCCTTCGAGGGAGGCCATCAGGGAAGTTTCTTCACCGCACACAAATGCTCCGGCGCCCTCGCGAACGTGGATGCGGAAATTGAAGTTAGTGCCGAGGATATTATCCCCCAGGAAACCGCGTTCCTCGGCCTGCTTTAAGGCAATCATCAGGCGTTTGACCGCCAGGGGGTATTCAGCTCTGACATAAACGTAGCCTTCGCTAGCGCCAATGGTATATCCAGCTAGCGCCAGACCTTCAATTAAGGCGTGTGGGTCGGCTTCCAGAATAGAGCGGTCCATAAAAGCGCCGGGGTCTCCCTCGTCAGCGTTGCAGATTACATATTTAACAGGTCCGGGGGAGCTGCGGCAGAATTCCCATTTCTGCCCGGTGGGGAAACCGGCGCCGCCGCGGCCGCGTAAGCCGGATTTTTTCATTTCTTCCAATACCAGCGCCGGGGTCATCTCTTTAAGGGCTTTCTTCAAGGCGGCGTAGCCCTCGGTTTGCAGATAATCATCGATATTTTCAGGGTCGATATGGCCGCAGCGGCGCAGTATAAGGCGTGTTTGCCTGTTGTAAAAAGCTACATCTTTGGAATGGGCCAGAGGCGTGCCAGTTATGGGATCCCGGTAAAATAAGCGCTCAATCGGTTTGCCGTTACGAATGTGGGATGAGATAATTTCCGGAACATCCTCAACGGAAACCTCGGTATAAAAGTAACCCTCCGGATCAATGTCTACAATTGGGCCCCGTTGGCAGAAACCGTGACAACCGGTACGTTTTATTTTGACTTGCGAATCCAGTCCTTGCTGTTTTAGCTGCTCCTCTAATGCCTTATGGATTTTTTCGGATTTACCGGCTACACAACCAGTTCCTTCGCAGATGTTTACTGTATAATTTACTTGTTTATCTGACATATTACCCTATCGCTCTTCGCCGAAAATATCGGTCGCTTTCTTTGTTGTCATCTTTCCAAAGGTCTCGTTGTTAATTGTGATGTTAGGAGCCAGGGCACAGGCGCCGACACAGGCAACCGTTTCCAGGCTGTATTTCAAGTCGGCTGTTGTCTGGCCTTCACCTATACCAAGGTTTTTCTTGATATGCTCCAATAATCTGGGCCCGCCCCGAACATGGCAGGCTGTACCCCGGCAGACCGATACCAGGTATTTGCCTACAGGTTTGAGACGGAAGAAGTTATAGAAAGTGGCAACCCCGTAGACTTCGCTTTCAGAAAGTTTCATGGCCTGGGCTACTTGAGCTATGGCTGGTTCGGGAAGATAACCTAATCTTTCTTGAACTTTCTGTAGGGCGGTAATAAGAGCGCCTCGCTCATTACGGTAAGGGGCAATGATATTAGCCAATTCAGCTTTGAGTTCAGGGGACAGAGTCGAGGTATCTGTAGTTGTTTTAGAATCAGGCACGAACTACCCTCTTCTTAAAAAATATTTTTTTGGGAAAGTGAATTCGTTAACTAACCAAAAGCTAATTTACCATAAAAATGCCCAATTTTCAAGTTGGTTTGGAATACATTTGGCAAATTATAGTACAAAAACTTTTAACGGAAAGGTTAATATCAAATTGACAAGGCCAGACCTTAATGATTAGACTGTATTCGTTTGACAGGATTGGCATCAGGTACTTACTAATGGTCTTAAAATAAAATGGACTCCAAAAACATTA
This sequence comes from Dehalococcoidia bacterium, assembly GCA_015661045.1. Lineage (GTDB taxonomy): Bacteria > Chloroflexota > Dehalococcoidia > JACVQG01 > JACVQG01 > JACVQG01. The sequence goes on from JACVQG010000095.1 coordinate 6,923, forward strand.
CCCAAGACTGTCCGAAATTGTCATTCTGGAGCGAAGCGAAGAATCTCAGGGCTGGGGGTAGACTATTATGAGACCATTAGTAATTTGAGTCTAACTATGGAAGTTAAGTTTAAGCTTTTTGGCCTCACAGATATAATCCACGAAACTGAAGCCATAATCGGCCTCTCGGCTGGCTCCAGCCTGTTGGAGGCTATGAATAAACTTGCTGAAAAATATGGCGATACATTCAAGCAACGGATATTAAAAGATAACGGCCTGCTCCAGGACTATGTCCGGGTAGTGGTAGGACAAAGAATAGTTGACCGGCTGGACGAGACAGTAGAGGAGGGGGCCACTATTTTTATACTCCACGAAATCGCCGGTGGATAATACAGCGGGCGCAGACTCCCCTCAATCCCGTCCACCTGCACCCGGTGTGCAAAATATTCAGCGGTTAAAACATGTCCTACGCCACGCTGGGAAGACCTCCTACTTTCAGGAAAAATTAGACCGCCTTCAAATTAAATCTCTAGCTACTAAGCAAGATTTTTGTTGGAAGGTGCCGCTATTGAGACTGGCAAACCAGGTTCCTGGTCAGCCGCTCTCCCATGGCATAACCCACGATCTCACCGGATTTTATCTGACTTTGGTGTCCGCTTTTTCCATATTACTCCACAAATAGGCAATATGTGATTCATGTTGACAAAGGTTCTTCCGGAGACTAGTATTTTCTATGGAATCTCAAAATACTGACAATGATTGTCCTAGATAGATTTGACCGAGAACACTTGACTCTAAATACGGTTTTCTTTTCCGGTTTAGCCATATTTATCATTGCGTTATTGGTGCCCCTACCGTTTGTCCGTAGGTCCATCAAAGGCATCAACCGCATCTCGCAATGGCTCCACATTCTGGCTAATATACTCTTTATATATTTGTCTCTCTCCCTTCTTATTACAGGCCAGTCTTTACAGACCACTCTGTATCAAATAATTCCTTCAGCAGGGTTTTCATTTCTCATTGACAGGTTAGCAGCCTTTCTTATATTTACTATATCAATAGTTTCGTTGTGTGCCGGTATCTATTCCCTTACGTATGAAAAAAGCGCCCCGGAAAATAAAAAATGCCTTATGGCATCGCTGACCAGCTTTTTCGTCCTGTCCATGCTGCTGGTCGTGGCTTCCAAAAATACTTTCTCCCTTCTTTTTTTCTGGGAAACGATGTCCATCTCATCTTTTTTCCTGGTCATGTTCGACC
>JACVQG010000096.1 GCA_015661045.1 Dehalococcoidia bacterium
AGGCCGGGAGGGGGATAGTAACATTCTCCTCCCGACTCAATGGGGTGTAAGTATTTTTAACCAAGATGTCAATGACGAAGGATGAGGCTGGCGAAAAGTGTTGCGAGGATTGCTGGTAAGCCTGCTGTTTATTGGATTAGCTATTTACTCCCTGAGTAATAGCACTATGGCTGTGTTTACCGATACTGAGACAGCCTCGGGCACCTTTGCGGTAGGCACTATGGACTTTCGTTACCGGGTAAGCCAGGATGGCGGCCTCCACTGGGGTGAATGGCAAAACGGTTCTACAGCCAGTTTTAACCTCCCCAGACTTCGGCGGGGGCAGAATGGTACAGTTATCTATCAGATTGAGAACCTGGGCACAGTAGATGCCCTTCTGGATTTGAGAAACGTGGTTGTGGTGGACTATGAAAATGGTTGTAAAAAACGGGAGAAGAAGGTAGATACCACATGTGACAATCCAGGTGCGGGGCAAGGGGAATTAGGCGCTACATTATTGGTTACGGTAATGATGGGTAATACACCTGTTTATAACGGCCCCCTGAACGGGTTCTCCGGGGACTATAATATTAACAAACCACTACCTGGGAACAGCACAATAGAAGTGGAGATGACCATAGATTGGTTTCTCCCCTCCCTCCTGGTTGGGCCTGAGAATGTAAATGACGACGACGACGACGATGATGATGATGATGATGGCCCTGCTAGAGATATTATTGAAGGTGATTCAACTGCCGTGTCTTTCAGATTTGAGCTAATACAAGCTTAGTAGCTCAAACAAGTGGCAATGGCAAAACGGGGGCGGTGCTCGTAGGCACTCGCCCCCGTTTGCATGAAGCTCTCCCCCCTTTTATTTGTAAAGAGCATATGATAGACACATACAATAATCGGTGTTAGAATTATGCCGTGTTAGAATAGAATATCTGTGTGGAGAGATATTTGAAAAAGCTAGCCGCTTTTTTGGTTAATCTGGCAATGGGAGTTTCAATTACTCTGGCTGGCGCAGCTTTTCTTTTACCCGTTATCTTCGGCGCCCGGCCTGTAGTGGTGCTCAGCGGCAGTATGGAACCAACCCTGAACGTGGGAGGGGTTGCCCTGATGGAGCGAGTAGATTCTACAACCATTAAGGTTGGCGATATCATAACATTCAGAGCACCCGATAACAAGACCGTTATGATTACACACCGGGTAATTGAGGTGTTCCGCCAACCTACCTTAATTTTCCAGACCCAGGGCGATGCTGTGGGAAAACCGGACCAATTCAAGGTGCCAGCAGATACAGTGGTAGGAAAAGTCCGCTTCAGCATCCCCGGTTTGGGTTTTGCCATGCATAGAGTTGCCAAGGAAATTCGCACACCATTGGGGTTTGGGCTGACAATGGGTATAACCAGTTTGATTCTGGTGGCGGACGAAATCCGTAATATTATGTCGCTACGACGGCGGGGGAGTAGCAGAAGAGCAAAGTTTATGAAAAGAAGAGCGGAAAGGCTAAAAAGACGGTGGCCCAGGGCTGCCCGGAGGTTACGGTGACTATATTTTCCTGGGGTAGAAATTACCTTATTATAGCAGCCGTAGCATTGTTATTATTCGCTGGCAGTGGGGTATCATGGGCTTTTCTGCAAAACCCGTCACAGCAGGAAAGAGAGGTAATACGGCTCAATTACAACCTGAAAGGTGAATTTACACACCAGGTTTATAGCAACGCCTCCCTTGAAAAGCCCCAGCCGAATCCCATCTACTTCACAAAAACTATCGAATCAATGGAAGCGACTTATAGTTACCGCTTATCGGCAGAAGGGCTGGCTGGAGTAGAAGAAGAAGTGGAAGTAAGGGCTGTGATAAGCAGCCCGGGTCTCTGGGAAAAGGAAGTCGTGCTATTGCCGGCAACGCAGAAAAAAGGCGATTTCACTGTAAATTTCCCTCTGGACGTTGTTAGCCTGTTCCAATTAGCAAAAGACATTGCTACTGACCTGGGGGTAGGCGCTCCGACTCCAGAAGTAACCGTAAAGGCTACTGTAAACGCCATTGCCCAAACAGATAAGGGGCAAATCCAGGAGCAGTTTATCCAGAATGCGAAAGTTAAAGTAGGCAGCGCCACTCTGGAGTTTGTCCGTCCCTTCATCCAATCCAAGAGGGGTTATTTTAATGGGTTGAGTTATGAACAGAAAGGTAGCTTTAACTACAACGTCCGTATCCATAACAGCCCCCTTTTCAGCCCCCTTTCTATGGAAAACATTAATCAACGTTCTTATCTTCCGCCACCTCCTCCCCCCACAAAATCTTTACCAGACCCTGTCTATTTCACTAAAGCTATAGATGGGATTGATATCTCTTATAACTATAGCTTTCTTACAGAAAAACCGGTGACTAAGGTAGAGGAAGAGGTGGAGATTAAGGCCGTTGTAAGTACTCCAAAACTTTGGGATAAGGAGATAGTGCTAATACCGCCTACCCGGAAGGAGGGGGATTTCTCCGTAACAGTCCCATTGGATATTAATAGCTTTCTCGACCTGGCAAAGTATATATCTACCGAGCTAGGGGGGGGAGTACCAGCACAAGAAATAACCATAAAGGCTGTTATTCATGTTATAGCCGAAACAGAAAAAGGACCACTGCGAGATGAATTTATCCATAATGTCAAGGTAAGGATGGGGACTGGTACTCTGGAATTAGTCCGGCCCTTCAACCAGCGAAGCCGGGGGGAATCTCAAGGTGTGAAATATGAACAGCGAGGTATCTTCAGCTATATTATCCGCGTTAAACCTGTAACTTTGTATAATCCCTTATCATTAGAGGACATAACTCAGCGTTCTTATATCGCTCCGGCCCCTGGGAAGCCGCTGACCAATCCCGTATATTTCACAAAAATCATAGACTCTGTTGATGCTTCCTTTAGCTACGCATTTCAGGCGGAAAGGCCTGTAACAAATGTGAATGAAGAGGTAGAAATTAGAGCGGTAGTCGGCAGTCCAGAACTCTGGACCAGAGATGTTATACTGGTTCCTCCCACGATGAAAGATGGGGATTTCACCGTTACATTTCCTGTAGATATGAACGGTTTGATGCAATTAGCAAAAAACATTGCTACCGAGTTAGGAGTGGAAACTCCAGCCCCAGAAATAACTCTAAAGGCTATGGTTCGCACTGTAACCAGTACGGACAAAGGGCAAATTAAGGAAGAATTTACCCATAGTACCAAACTGAGAAGTGGAGCCATAACTCTGGAATTATTGCGCCCTCTGAGCCGGAAGGAGCAGAGCGAATCCCTCGGAGTAAAGTATGAACAAAGGGGTAATTTTAGTTATGGCATCCATCTCAAAGAGAACAAGCTTTTTGGGAAAACAGTCTTAAAGCCGGCTATTGAACCCCAAAGCCATCCGTTGTGGGAAAGCGTTAATTCTATAGCTAAACTACCTGTGTTACAGCTTTTACGTCCAGAATCTGAACCAATGCCCCCACTATGGTGGGAGAGTACTAATACAACTGTACGGACACTTACTTCCGATCCCGATTTCAAACCATCCCCTGCTGCTATCAAAGCTGCCTCCACCTATGTGCCTGAGTCACTGGAGCGTATTGACCTTACTTTCTCGTACGAGATGACCAGCGATAAACCTGTAACCCGTGAGTCCAGTGAGATAGAAGTAACCGCCTTTCTCAGCGCACCAGGAGTGACCAGCCAGAAGTTTGTTTTGGTACCTAAAAAAAGCGTAGGGGGGAGATCTGCAACTATATCGTTTCCTTTAGATATTGGACTTTTTTATGCTGTGGTAGAAGCTATTGAGAAGGGAAAACCAGCAACGACTCTACCACCTTTCTACACTCTGCTGGTCAGGGCAGAGGTAAAGAGCACTGCACAAAGCGCCTACAGGGCTATCGGTGACACGCTACAGAGTGATTTATCAATTAAGTTGGACAAGAAAAGCGTTCAATGGCCAGAGGTGAGACCAGCTACCAAATCTGGATTTATTAAAGAAAATACACTCGTACCGAACCGCCGCTCTAAGGTAATAAGGTTAAGCTCCGTGGGAGTGCTGGGGGTAGTTGTGTTAGCGATTCTATATGGGACATGGCGTTACCGCCGTTTTGGTGTAAAAATAATTTCCAGGATAGAATCTGAGGCCCAGCGAGCCAAGAGTAAGCACAAGGATATCCTGATAGAAGTGGAAAACCTACCACCCGTAGGGGTTGAAGAGAAGGTTGTAAAACTAAACTCTCTGGATGAACTTATTAAAACTGCCGATGCTCTCCTTAAGCCGGTTTTACATGAAGTTAACTCAGGGAAACATACATACTGTGTGACTGATGGTAATACCCGTTATCTTTATACGGTTGAGGCAGAAATCAATAAACAAATGTAAAACACAAATAAATGGCTGGTTATTCAAGTTAACCCGGTAAAAAAGATACCTGGTGTCTGAATAATCGGATAACAGACAGTCGCATGGCGTGTCCACCGGCTATTTAATAGATTATAAACCCCCTTGAGTTCATTTGGTGCAATGAGCAAGGGGGTTTATTTTTTTAATTTAGTTAGAACCTTATTTATTCGACGCCATAAGATTTTCGTGAACATCCCCACAACCGCATGTCGGTAAATACGAGTTAAGCAATGGTTATAAATGGTTATTTATACTTAACGTTTGTCACATTTTCATTTATGTAGCCTCATGGAACACGTTTTTAACATACCACTCAGATACTCTGGACGAATGTGACTGAGATAGATTGAGATAAACATATGAATACGAGAGTATATGTGAGTTGATGACTAGTACAATTCGCCTAGATAGTAGTCATCATTGCTAATAACGGTTGACAGCACTTTTCATTAGATGCTAGCGTTAACAGGTTTATTCGTCAGTTGTCTCACATTTGCAGGAATAGCAAAGGGTGACCGCGAAAGGGTGCTGGCTATCTTTAGAACCATCCAATCCTCATCATTTCAGCTTATCAGATGCTTGCAGCCCCCCCCTGAGACAAGATTCCGATACCCCCTGTCAATTGAAAAGACTTCAAATTCATAAGGAGGCCACTCCCATGGGAACTGCTAAGTCGTTCAAGGTTTTCCTCGGTATTATCCTCGCTGTATCGTTTACTATGTTGATTGCCCCTTTCCACCCCGTTCAAGCCCAGGCGGGCTGCACCAAGAGCTGGATCGGAGGGGCACTACCTGATCCAAGCGCCTGGCAGGACGCTGCCAACTGGAGCCCGGGAATTCTCCTCCCGACCTCCACCGACGACGTGTGCATAAACTCAGGCCCTAACGTCGTTCTCAAGGGGCATGGCTACGCCAAAACGGTAACTATTGGCGCCGGGCGGACACTGTGGCTGCAGTCCTCCGACACCGACGCATACGGCATTCTTACGGTGGCCAATAGCTTAAGCAATGCCGGCGTCATCAGGATAGAGACGACAAGCGTCAGTAATTTTGCAAGCGAACTCGCTACCGGCACCCTGACCAACACAGGGACCATCAATGTGAATGTGGGGACTGCCGATGGCCCTCGCAACATCTATGCCAATCTGGACAACCAGGGCACTATCAACATCAACGCTAATGCCACCCTTTCCAAGGCCAGCGGCGTCTATACCAATACCGGCACTATCAACATTGCTGCTCTCAAGACCCTCACCGTTAGGAATGGGATTTTCCCCTCGGGCACGGGTACCTTCAATCAGAACGGGGGCACCCTGGCGGTAAATGGCACTTTTGATGGTTACATCCTCACCTTGAACCATAATGGCGGGGGCATCAGTGGCAGTGGCAGCCTCAGACTGAGCAGTTCTACCCTCAACCTCTTGACCGGTGGGGACATAGGCCCAACGGTGTCTCTCATCGCCTCCAACCTGAACATAGGGGCTGCTGCTACCGGAGCGGCCGCCTTTATCTGGAACGGCAGTGGCAATTACAGTGGGACCCTCTCTTCAGGGCAGACATTGTGGCTGCAGTCCACCCCCACCAATGCACACGCCATTCTTACCGCGGCCAATAGCTTCATCAATGCCGGCGTCATCAG
>JACVQG010000097.1 GCA_015661045.1 Dehalococcoidia bacterium
CGACCCCCGCAAGGATAACGAGGTCAGCATCACCCTGGTGGCTACTGGTTTCCGGGTTAAGGGCGGAACTGGTCCCAAACTGGAAGATGTAAAACAGTTGATTAAGAATATGGATACTGATTCTGAGGTTGATGTACCTTCGTTCCTGCGCCGGCCGCTAACGTTGCGCCGTGAACAGTTCGCATCCCGGAACAACGTTGCGCCCCACAAGATTGGTATCCGGTAAAAATCTTAGGTCTGGTTATCTTTTAATGTAGCCAGATATTGAGCAAACAGAGAACAACTATGAGTAACAATGGTAAAAATAAATTACTAGATGAGAAGGGAGGTCCAATGCCAGCACCTACGAGCCTTACCCAGGCAACCGGAGCAGCAATAGACTATCAAAAGGCATTCGTCGAGAGGGTTTTCATAAAGAAGGATGGCCCAATCGAACCTGATGGGAATTCCACAGGTGGTGAGTTACTTCACGGTTTCCTGTCCGACGTTTACCGTTTAGGGGCGAAGGACGAGAAGATAAAGGAAACCATCGAGTTCCTGTGCCGCAAATGGAGTGTCTTTTATACCTGATCTAAAATAAGGCATTAAATACAACATTCCTGTGTGATTGAATTGGGGTGTAAAAAATACCCAATATAGTTAAACAGTAACCGGGTGAGTTGTAGCCTTAAGGTTATCGTTCCTTAATAATTAAATATAAACCACTGATTTTAGTAAGTGTTCAAAGGCCGTTCCTTACAAGGAACGGCCTTTGCCTTTTTATCGAAGACCGTTATGTTAAATTTATATTGTACCCCGAATGTGGGAACCGCCAACGCCTGTTTATCTCCTGCAGCACTTCTTTATCATGAAATAATAAGAGACCAAATGTATTCCCTTTCTCCCGAAAATAGACCTTCACTTGTCATTCTGAACGTAGTGAAGAATCTCCAATTCCTCGCTGATACGGGCATGTCGCTGCGGCGAGAGATTCTTCGTCGCTTAGCTCCTTTCCGAGTAAAACATCGGAGTCCGATACCCCATCGGACAGGATGACAAACCAAAATATCCCCTGAACGTCCTTATTGAATGTTGAATAACTATCGTGTAATCACCGCTTGATAGGAGAAGGTCAGCATGACGGTGATAAGGGACTAATAACCTACTACCATTTATAAATAAACTACAACATATATGGTATTTTATATTGACATGCCCTACATGTTGTGTTACAATCTTTTGGCATCGGAGATAGATATGAAATGTCCCTATTGTGAATTCGATGACTCGAAGGTTATTGATTCACGTGAGTTGGATGACAGGGTCCGCCGGCGCAGGCAATGCCTGAAGTGCCAGGCCCGTTTCACTACCTACGAAAGCGTAGTAGCCCGCAGCCTGTATATTATAAAAAAGGACCACCGCCGCGAGGAGTTCCAGCGGGAAAAGCTGGCCCGTGGCATTAGCAAGGCATGTGAAAAGCGACCGCTACCTGTAGGCACAGTTGACAAGGTGGTGGATGATATCGAAGCGGAACTTTATAAAACGGGCAAGGCAGAGTTGGCTAGCTCCGTTATCGGCGATATGGTGATGGAGCGCTTGAAGGAATTAGACCACATTGCCTATATCCGTTTCGCCAGCGTTTACAGGGAATTCACTGATATAGGTAGCCTGAAGCAGGCCATAGACGACCTGTTGGGCAGTGAGAGGACAAGAATCCCGGCGGGTCAACTGCCACTCCTCATAACTGACAGTGAATTTAGAAAGCGGCCAGGACGGCGTAGGGCAAGGCAATCTTAGTTTTAAAATTAATCCGGTATTGCCATTACGTACTTCGTTACAGTCCCGATAATTGAATTACAATGTAGAATCAGGTTTAATCCGAGTAACACCAAATGTCCCTGGTGAAATAGTAAAACTTAATATAAGCATTAATTATTCACGCGGAGTAATAAAATGTCGCCAACCCGTAAAAGCGATAGCCACGGACCTATTAGCCGTCAGCAGATTACTAAAGCTATCTTCTCGGCTGCTGAGACAATGGGCATATCCGACAGAGCACTAATTGAACAGTTAACCGAGCAGGTCATACAGAAGCTGGAGCGTCCCTTGACTCTTCCCGGCCTGGAAGATATGGTGCCCGCACGTCCTGTTAAAACCGATGAAACTGCTCACATCATGGCCCTGGTAAAAGAAATATTAAGTCAGACAAAGGAAGAAAAGACTTTGAATAAGATTGAAACGACTACTATACAACAGCAAGCTCCGGAATCCGTTGCCCTGCCGGGCCGTAAAGATACAATCAAACTTACAACTAATGCCCTTACTGTCCTGAAAAGGCGCTACTTTAAGAGAGATGGCGAGGGCAATCCAGTGGAAAAAACCCCGGAGGAGATGTTCCACCGGGTAGCCAGAAATGTGGCCTCTGCCGACCTGCTCTACGATAGCAGCGCTAATGTCGGCGCTGTTGAGGCTGAGTTCTATCAGATTATGGCTGACCTGGATTTCCTGCCCAACTCGCCTACCTTGATGAACGCCGGCAGGGAACTTCAGCAGCTTTCAGCATGTTTCGTCCTGCCTGTAGAAGATTCTATGGAAGCGATCTTCGAGGCTGTCAAACAGACCGCCCTTATTCACAAGAGCGGCGGCGGCACCGGTTTCTCTTTCAGCCGTTTGCGGCCCGAGGGGGATAAGGTCGGCTCCACCGGCGGTGTAGCCAGCGGACCAGTCTCCTTTATGAGGGCCTTCGACACCGCAACCGATGTGACCAAGCAGGGTGGCACCCGGCGGGGCGCCAATATGGGCATTCTGCATGTAAGCCACCCCGATATTATGAAGTTTATAACCTCGAAGGCCTCCGGTAATACCTTCGTCAACTTCAATATCTCCGTAGCGATCACCGCTGATTTCATGGAGAAAGCGGAGCGTGGTGAGGAGTATGAGCTGATTAACCCCCGCTCCGGGAAAGCGACAGGCAAACGCAATGCACGGGAGGTCTTCAACAAGATTGTCGAGATGGCCTGGAAAACCGGCGACCCGGGTGTGGTGTTTATTGACCGCATTAACGAGGCTAACCCTACTCCCCATATAGGTAAAATAGAAAGTACCAACCCCTGCGGCGAGCAGCCCTTGCTGCCCTTTGAGTCATGTAACCTGGGTTCCGTTAACCTGTCCCTGATGCTGAAGAAAGCGCCAGATGGCAGGTTGGAGATTGATTATACCCGAATCGCCCGGGTGGTAAAAACGGCAGTCCATTTCCTGGATAATGTCATAGATATGAACCACTACCCTATCCCACAGATCGCTCAAATGACCAAAGCTAACCGCAAAATCGGCCTGGGTGTGATGGGGTTCGCCGATATGATAGTCCAGATGGGCATCCCTTATAACTCGGAGGAAGCCCTGAAAATTGGAGAAACGGTGATGAGCTTTATCAGCCAGAGAGCTAATGAAGCCTCCGTTGAGATGGCCAAACTGCGGGGTGTTTTCCCTAACTTTACCGGAAGCATCTATGACAGGCCGGGCGGATTGCGTGTAAGAAATGCAACCCGCACTACAATAGCCCCTACAGGGACACTGAGCATAATCGCCGCCGTTTCCTCCGGTATAGAGCCTCTATTTGCCCTGGTCTACGAGCGGCATATCCTGGACAATGAGCGCTTCCTGGAGGTCAACCCGTTCCTGGAAGAGATAGTCAAAAATGGTGGTTTCTATTCGTCCGAGCTTATCGAAGAGTTGGCCAAAGGCAAATGCCTGGAAGATATAAAAGGTGTACCGGATAAAGTTAAAAAAACATTTGTTACCGCCCATGACATCACGCCGGAGTGGCACGTGCGTATGCAGGCTGCCTTCCAGAAGTTTACCGATAACGCTGTCTCCAAGACCGTCAACTTCCCCCATGACGCCACCCAGGATGATGTAGCTAAAGTTTATAATTTAGCCCATAAGCTGGGACTAAAGGGCATCACCATCTACCGCGACCGGAGCAAGGACCGGCAGGTGCTAACGGTGGGTAGAGCCAGTCCTGAGGATGAAGAAGAGCATATGGAGACGCATTTGGGAAGTGGGATACAGGAAGTGGGAAGTGAGAGCCACATCCCATCCAGCCCATCCCAAGTCTCACCTCTCACCTCTCACATCTCACCTGGTTTAACCCCCAGGGACAGGCCTGAAATAACCACAGGCTACACCCGCCGCATGAATACCGGCTGTGGCAATCTGTATGTTACCGTTAACACCGATGAGCAAGGAATCTGCGAGGTATTCTCCAGCCTGGGTAAGTCCGGCGGTTGTGCTTCGGCGCAACTGGAAGCCCTTTGCCGTCTCATCTCGGTATCACTACGGGCAGGCCTGGATTTGACCTCGATGATCAAGATGCTTAAAGGTATCCGGTGCCCATCCCCTAACTGGCAGAACGGCCACGCAGTCCTATCCTGCGCCGATGCTATTGGAACCGTCCTTGAAGACTACCTGAACCAGAAGGGCACACAACCCTCTGTGGATAAGTCTTCCCATAAGACAGCCGGTTCAGACACATTCACACGTAGCCCTGCCAAGAATATGTTAGGCCAGTGCCCCGATTGTGGCAGCCTTCTGATATTCCAGGAGGGTTGTGCATACTGCGGGTCTTGCGGCTATACGAAGTGCTAATTTAAGGAGGTGCCTCTTGCAGAAACTATCAGGAAGATGGCTAAGATTTCATAATAATCAGGCAAAGCTCACTGGGAACGGAGTTACAATTTTACGTGAACGTTTCGGGTGGACTTTAGTAGACCTGTCCCTTCGTACTGGTGTGACCGTAAATGATCTTGATAGTTTGGAGAATGGATACCAACCAATAATAAGGCTTGAAACACTTTCGCGGGTGGCTAACGCCTTCGGTTTTCGTCTAAGAGCGCGGTGGGCCGATTTATCCGACGAGTTACTTCGTTTTTTTGAGAGCCAGCAGCGGCCAATGCCTTAAGTTTTTGGGAGGAACTTATGCCGGATGACGGTTACTCAATAAAAGATAGGGCGTCCTATTTTATTAAGACGCGCGCTTGGAATATAATTAGTGAATGTGGAATAATCAATCCGCCAATCATGGCGGCACAAGTGGCATCCAAGTTGGGTATCAACGTATCTGAAACTTATCTTGATGGTGCATCTGGTTTATTAGAACCCACTGAAAAAGGTCTACAAATAAAATTAAATGCTGAGGAAATACAGGTACGAAAAAATTTTTCGTGTGCACACGAGTTGATGCATACATATTTTTTGGACGGAAAAGGAAGATCTTTCATAGAAACGGTAATGAAAATAGACGGATTTAATGCAGCCAGGAATCTGGAAGAACGACTATGTAATACAGGTGCAGCCGAGTTGTTGATGCCGCGCGATATGTTCAAGCAAGCGGCGAATAAACTGCGGTTTTCGGTTGCATCATCGGTTGCATCAATAGAGCCTCTGGCAAAAATGTTCTCTTGTTCCGTTGACGCGACGTCAATCAGGGTAGCGGAACTCAGTCCCGCACCATGTACAAGAATTCGGTGGAAAATAGCTAACGGTACCCCGGAAGAACCTACAGCATTTCGGATAGAACACTCGACAGAATTTAAGTTAGAAAGTCCACCTAAAGCGTATCCGGAAGCGCTTCGGTTGAGATCTACAAAAGGTATACTAAGAAGCAAATTCTACAAGCCCAAAATGGATGCATCTGAGGCCGTCTTTCGAGCCTATAGTGGTGAAGGTGTTGTGCGGTCCGATGAACGGCTGCGTACCAATACCGTGTCAATTCCGTGTTACGTTGAGTCAAAAGGATTTTCTCGTGTACCTTGGAGAAACGTAATATCATTGGCATTTCCAAAGGGATTATTGTAATATATTCCAAACATTCTGTCGCTAACTTACTGTCTTTTCTAGGAATCCCTGTGTCCGGCAGTTGAGATGGACCCCGAAATTTAGACAACTGGCTAAGAGAGAGTCCCGCTCCTAAAATGAAAGAAAAACGAAGGAGTAGGACATGAGCCAGAATAGGAAAG
>JACVQG010000098.1 GCA_015661045.1 Dehalococcoidia bacterium
CCAATTCCTGTTCATCAGCAAAGCCTCGGCTGCCGAAGTCCAGAGTCAACTCTACGTGGCACTGGACCAGAGCTATATCAGCCAGGAAAGTTTCAACGGACTCTATCTCAAGACGGATGAAGTGGCCAAGCTTATCTCCGGCTTAATCTCCTATCTGCTCCAGAGTAAGGAGAGACCCAAGCAACTCGACGGACCCAAGAGACTCAATAAACCCAATTGACTCAACAGACTCTACGAACCCAATAAACCTCGTCGGAGGATTTGATATGCCATTAATCCGGGCTGGTGACATTAATATCTACTGTGAAATCCATGGTCGGGGCAAGCCATTAGTGCTCCTGATGGGATTGGGTTGCCATAGCGGTTTATGGTTATACCAGGTGCAGGAGTTTTCAAAAAGCTTTCAGGTTATCGTGATAGATAACAGGGGCATAAGCCGTTCCGATAAACCATCGGGTGATTATTCGATAGCGATGATGGCCGATGATACCGCTAATCTATTAAAAGCATTAAATATCCCCAAAGCTCATATCCTGGGCATGTCTATGGGTGGAGCGATTGCTCAAAGGTTTGCCCTGCGTTATCCCCAGATGGTGGATAAGCTGGTTCTTGCCTGCACTTTTAGTGAACAGACACCTTACGGTATTATGATGATGGAGCTATGGGAACAGATTGCCAGAGGAGCCGGAATAGGCGCAGTGACCAGTCTCCTGCTTTTGCAATCCTTTACACCCCGTGGATTTGTCGAACAAAAGAAAGTAGTGGCTCAGATCCAGGAAATATTTGCCCTTTACCCTCAGCCTGTGGCTGCCTATGTTAGCCAGAACCACGCCTGCCAGGGACATAATACGAGCGGCGAGTTACCCCTGATTAAAGTCCCCACCCTGGGATTAGTAGGTGAGAGGGATATTCAAACACCTGTAGCCTCTGTCAAATTTATAGCCGAAAAGATACCAGGCGCAAAGCTGCAAATAATCCCTCGTTGCGGACATGGCTTTATGTGGGAGGCCGCGGAACAATTTAATGAGGCAGTGATGAATTTTTTGCGAAATGAGCAATGAGAGGTGGGAGACAAGAGGCAGGACGCAAGCGGTATGGGGCAAGATAGCGTAGTTGCCCGATTTTCAGTATGATTATGTTACCTTTCAATTAACAGCTTCTCCTGGCAATAAGGGCAGAAGCGAGGTGTCTTGGGCAATTTAAGCTCCTTGCCGCAATAAGGGCAGACGCTGAAAGTTTCTTCCTGTTTGTGTATACCCATTTTTACCTGTGAGTCAAGTTCTTTGCGTTTGCCTGATATTGCCCCAGAACTAACTGTTTCCCCTATGCCAGAAGCCTTCACACCTTCAATAGTTGTGTGGAGTAACTTCCTTTCATGTTCAACTTCAACTGAAGCGCTAATCTGGCGAGACACCCCCCTTTTTTCTCTAATCATATTCAACGCCTGGGCCGCGTTAGCGCGGACACTTTCGTCAGGGTCTGTCAGGGCTTTAGTCAGATGAGGTATGGCGCTATCATCCTTAAGCTTACCCAGAGCCTCCGCCGATGCGGAGCGCACTGGCCAGAGTTCATCGGACAGTGCTTTTATAAGAACGGTTACAGCGCCGGTATCTCCGAGCTTGCCCAGGGACTCAGCAGAGATGCAGCGCACCAGCCAGAGGTTATTGGAATCAGATAGCAATTTTATCAACCCCGGCACTGCGCTTTTATTGTCCAGCTTACCCAGGGCTTCGGCGGCATTAACCCGTACAATTTCAACCGAATCAGAGAGGGCAATAATCAGGTGGGGCACTGCAATATTATCCCCTGTTTCTCCAAGGGATTTAGCGGCCACAGCCCTCTTCATCCAATCGTTATTGGAAAGCTGCTCCAGGAGCCGTTCAATTATCTCTTGATTAGATATGGCATTATTCCTTTGTGGCTTATATAAAACTTATTACTACGATGATACCGGATACACTTCAGCCTTTAGCTCTTCCCAGGATACTGTCGGTTCCCCTTTACGGCTTTTAGAAACTAGAACATCATAAATATCTTCCCAAAATTCCCCCCACTCTGAAAGGTCAATAAGAACGGCCTTTTTTTCTCCCTTGTCATCTATAACAAACTGGATACCTTTCATAACTATAACCCCTTTGGACTCAGAACATAATACCAATTGTTAATATTATGATTGTGATCATACTTTTGTTTTTGCCAGTTTTTCTTTAATCCAGCTTTCCATAAGTTTCCGAGGAGAAATACCTTGTTGTCGGGCTGCTTTCCCTACTTCTAAAAGCAATCTATTATCCAGGGGACAATAAGTCTCCTCAGAAGTAATATTTATTTCAAAGTCGACTGGTCTGGTTTTTCCCCAATGGTCACCAAGATCGTGCGTATCCCAAAACGCGCCGATTTCTTCATATGATTTTACTTGTGAAATGGAGCTTTTACTTTTCTTCATATCTTTTCCTTTCGGCTTTTGTCATATCTCTGGCGGTTAAAATAACGGCTTTATCATCTGTTTTATGCACAAAGAAAATGATAAGATAACGCCCACCATTAGTTTGCCCGCTTGCAGCATATACATCTTCGTCAGGTCTATTCCCATTTTCTACAAACCTAAATTTAGAGCGATTCTCTAAAACCTCTCTCACTTCATTTTGTTGCACGTGATGCTTTTGCGCAATTTTTTCTACGATATCGTATAGCCATATCAAGCCTGCTATTTTCAATATTCTAACCCTTTTATAAGCTTACAAGTATAGTAGTGGAAAATCAATTTTCTGCCAGCTTCTCCTGGCAGTAGGGGCAGAAGCGGGGGGTCTTGGGCAGATTAAACTCCTGCCCGCAATAGGGGCAGATGATAAAAGGCTTTATAGATTTAGCTACCGGTTGGTTTACATCCACATGGCTCATAGGCTTCTGGACTACTGCCTGAACGAGCTTTTCATAACCAAGTTTTTTTAAAGCCCCAGTTGCCGCAGAACGCACACTTTCATCAGGATCGACAAGGGCGTGTGTTAGGTGAGGCACGACCGCTTCATCATCCATTTCGCCGAGGGAGAAGGCAGCGGCCTCACGCGCCATGAACCAACGATCAGACAGTGCCTTGATAAGGTAAGGTACGGCCTTTCTATCTCCTAGATCTCCAAGTGCCAAAGCAGCATGGTATCGCACGTCGTCGTTGTTATCAGACAAGGCATTAATAAGGTGTGGCAAAGCCCTTATATCGCCCAGTTGCCCGAGAACCCAAGCACAGTGGCCTCGTAATTGTGGTGCATCACTCGACATAGCCCGAATGAGGTGCGGTACTGCTTCCCTGTCCCCCAATTTGGCTACGGCCCGACTGGCTTCACTGCTGACGTTCCGCTCCCCATCTGACATAGCGTCAAGCAAATACAACATGGCTGTTTTCGCACGAAGCTTCCCCAATGCCCATGCAGCCTGAGCGCGAACGCCGGCGTAAGAATCAGATAGGGCGATGATGAGGGGAGGCACAGCGATTTTGTTTCTATGCCTGCCAAGAGCCCAAGCAATCTTTGAGCGTACAAGGTGGTTAGGGTCTGATAGAGATTTGATCAAAAGAGGCACACTTGCAGCGTCGCTAATCGTACCTAATGCCCGTGCGGATTGCCAGCGCACCACATGGTCGGAATCAAGCAGCCCCTTAACTAAGGCTGCGGTACCACTCTTGTCGGCCAGTTTTCTTAGGGCATTGACGACCTGTCGTCGTACCATATTATTAGAATCGGCTAACGCGTTAATAAGGGGTATTAAGGCACCTTTATCGCGCAGCTTGCCGAGAGTTTCGGCAGCAGAGTAACGAACGGTGTAATCTGAATCGTGCAACACTTCTATGAGTTGCGGCACGGCGTTTTTATCCCCCAGCTTTCCCAGGGCCTTGGCAGCATTTCTGCGTACATACACATCTGAATCACTTAGTGCCTTTATCAGATTGGGCACAGTCATTCCATCCCTCATCTCACCCAGCAAACGAGCTACATTACCACGTACTAATGCATTTGAATCACCGAGGGCCTCAATCAGGTGGGGCACACCACTTCTGTCCCCCAGCTTGTTCAATGCCTTGGCGGCGTACCAGCGCACATTTGTATCAGAATCAGCGAGTGCCTTCACAAGGTGTGGTACGGCACAGGTGTCGCCCAGTTTACCCAGGGCTTCGGCTGCGCTACGGCGCACATACTCACTGGAATGAACTAGGGCTTTAATCAAGTGAGGCAGAGCAATTTTATACCCCTTCTGACCCAGTGATTCGGCAGCCTCTATCCTTTCCGTCCAATCACCATTGGAAAGCTGCTTTATGAGCTTTTCAACCTCATTTGGTTCGGCCATAACCTAGCTCCTGTCGTGGTTTCCACACCGAGTTTCGTAACAAAATACCTGTCGCAATTTGTAAGCCTCATAAATCGAAAGACAACACACTTGTAAAGCTTTTATTTATGTCGAGCGATAAGCTCTCGGATCTTCGGCAATAGTTCTTTAGGGACTGCGATGAAGGTCTGCCCTTCTTGCTCTGCCGCTACTTCATCTTCAGCTACAGCCTCTTCTTCCGTCTGTTGCTCGTAATGTTCGAGAACGCGCCGGACCCTTTCCTCGTTCCATCCTGAAGGAAATTTACCTTTCACTTTCCTACATCCTCCTACGCCGCTTATAAGCTAATAGAGGTTTACCTGTAAGTTCATAAGCCGTTATAACGAAGATGCCCTCATCTTCCGGTTCGAAAACATATATGACCTTACGAACAAATCTGCCCCACCCTGAGATGCTTCGCTTCGCTCCAGCAAGACAAAGGTGCCTTACGCTGCTTTGCCACTACATATGGTTAATGACCATCATCGGGCAACTACATTTCCCGCCTCTCACCTCCCACCTCCTGCCTCTCATCACGGCCAGATGCCCGGCCACTTTGGCTCGCGCTTCTCAACAAAGGCTTTGGTGCCCTCGCGGTGGTCTTCTTTACCGAATGTGGCGGTGAACTCGATGCCCAGGGATGCATCCAGAACCAGGTTGACCTCATCCCGCAGTCGTTTGTTGATACATATCTTAGTCCAGCGGATGGCACGGGTAGGACCGAAGGCCAGACGTTTGGCGAAGCCCATAGCCATCGGCATCACCTGGTCTCGAGGTACGATATGGTTGACAATGCCGAGAGACTCGGCCTTCTTAGCATCTATGAGGTCTCCGGTGAGGAGTAGCTCCTTGGCTTTGGACATGCCTGCCAGCAACGGCCAGACGATTGCCCCGCTATCTCCGGCCACCATGCCAATCCGCACATGGGGGTCGCCCAGTTTGGCATCGTCGGCGCAGATAATAATATCGCTGAACAGGGCTATATTCGCTGCCAGGCCGATGGCATCACCATTGAGAGCGGCTATCACCGGCTTTTCCATAGACAGGACGTTCATGATGAGACGTCTGGCGCCGTGGAGGTCTGTATATTGCTTGCCAGTCTCTAATGTCTCCACCATCCCCTTCAGGTCACCCCCGGCGGAGAAACATCGGCCGGCGCCGGTGAGGAGAGCAACATAAACTTCGTCATCGGCCATCAGGTCCACCCAGATGTCCTCCAGCTCGTGGTGCATGGTGGCATCAATGGCGTTGAGGGCCTGTGGCCGGTTGAGGGTAACGGTGGCAATTCTGTCTTTCTTTTCAACCTTGAGCGTAGTATAGCGTTTGTAGTCCATTGTAGCTTCGCCTCCTTGTAAAAATTTTGGCCTTATTATGCTCTTTTAGGAAAGATGTTTCAATATCTGATGCCCATTCATTGGGGAAGATATGGTAGAAAAATAAAAAGGGGAAAAATCGTTACTAACCTGAACAGGTTATATCTGATTTTTCCCCTTTAAGCCCTCTGCTTCTATGTAATTTTCAACACAGAAAAGAAGTTATATTTGTTACTAATGGTCTTAAAATAAAATGGACTCCTAAAACATTACCCGAGGCTGTCCGAAATTGTCATTCTGGAGCGAAGCGAAGAATCTCAGGGCTGGGG
>JACVQG010000364.1 GCA_015661045.1 Dehalococcoidia bacterium
GGCGCTCTTATTTTGAGGAGGTAACTAAGATGGTAGAAGGAAAAGCACAACTACGTCTACCTATGCCCAATCTCGATGATAAGGTCTTCTGGGAGGGTTGCAAACGGCACGAGCTATTAATTCAGAGGTGTAAAGATTGCGGGGCAAAACGTTTTTTCCCGGCTCCAACCTGCACAAAATGCGCTTCCGGCAATACTGAATACTTGAAGGCCAGCGGCAAGGGAGAAATATTCTCATTCACCACTTCATACAACACGTTTGGCCCGCAACTTGTCGGCCACGTTCCGATTACAATCATGGTGGTCAAACTCGCCGAAGGGCCGCTATTAAGATGGACAAATCTGATTGACTGTAAACCGGAAGATGTGCGTATCGGGATGCCTGTAGAGGTGGTATGGGATGATGTGTCTCCGGATGTTACCCTGCCAAAATTCAGGCCGGCAAAGAAGAAATGATATTAGTTGAATGATGGAGGCAGAAAATGAACACGCGTACCAGACGGATTCAACATTTATGGGCCCTGGTAGCTGGCCTGGTAATACTTTCAATGCTGGTTGCCTGTACACCGAAGGAAGTGTCGCCTCGCGCCGCTCCTCCCGGGACCGGGACATTAGCTCCGAAGTCCGCTCCCTCTGTACCTGTTGCTTCCACCAACTCAGAATGGGACAAAGTAGTTAAAGCGGCACAAAAAGAAGGGACTTTAACAGCCTATTCCTTTAACTTTGTGGGCGATGTCGGCATTGGTCTTACCCGGGCGTTCAAGGAGAAATACGGTATAGATGTAAACATTATCACCGGCCGTGGCGCTTCATTTATTGAACGTCTTAGAACAGAAAAGCGCGTAGGCGCCATTGTTGGTGATTTCTTCGATGGCGCTGCCACCCATGCATTGAGTGTTAAAGAAAATGGGCTGAGCGTCCGTGCGGATTTGCCGGTATTGAAAGAGCAGGGTGTTTGGGCTCTCGAACCCTCGTCTATAGATAGTGAAGGACATGTCATTTATTACACCAGCCTGCTGTACCCGATAATAGCCAACACCAGCCTGCTTAAACCGGGAGAGGAACCGGCTTCTTATTATGACCTTCTTCAGCCGCGCTGGAAAGGCCAGATTGTGTTCAGCGACCCTGAGTTAAGCTCGACTTTCTACACAGTATTCAAAACGATGATAAACCGCGGGTTGTTGAGGCAAGATTATATAAACGACATTGCCAAACAGGATATTAAGTTCGTACCGTCGCTAGTTGACGTGTCCCGGTCTCTGGCTAAGGGTGAGGGATTGATAGGACAGGGGTCAGACGCCGATACTGCTCCTTACGTCGTTGAGGGCGCACCACTCAAAGCCATTCCGATGAAGGAGGGTAACATATACTGGGGTGTGGCATTCGAGCTTATTAAAGACTCACCCCATCCAAATGCTGCACGGGTTTTCGCAAACTGGCTTCTATCTGCGGATGGCGCAAGACTTGTATCCGAGCTACGCAAGGCGCCTTCAGTAAGGAGCGATGTACCGAATCCTATGCATAAAGCCCTTAGATTTGAGGGAAAAGTAATCGCTCTTTCAGGCGACGAAGTTAAGGCAAGCAATGACAGTTTTACCAAAAAGGAATGGGTCCCTTTGCTCAAAAAAAGGTAAGTAATATATCGGCACAAGTCGAACCTTAATCCGTGGATTTTGGGCTTTGTATGCATTTGAATAAAGTGCAAGATGATGTAAACTTTGGGGTTTGATCCAGTACCCCAGACTGAAGTCTGGGGCAAAAATATGAATATCCAAATGCCCAGGGCTTCAGCCCTGGGTACAATCCACAGATTATATTCGGGTTTATTGATTTGAAAAGAGGTAGCTATGGAGAGGCAATTAGAACGTAAACAGGAAAGCGAACCGCTACTCTTGGACACCAACATAGAAGACCGTATCTAGGCATATGCCCGGATGTGGATAGGCGCAGACCCCAAGGACATGCTGGCCAGGGTCCCAATCCACACCATGAGTATCACCGAGCAAATAATACCGCCTTCGGCCAAATCAGGACGCCACCGCCATGTGCGGGAGGCTATCTTCTATATTATGGAGGGCAAAGGCTACGAAATACACGATGGCAAGCGGTATGACTGGGAGACGGGAGACATTATGACAGTACCCAGCTACTGCGACCACCAGCACTTTAATACAGACACGGTAAACAGCGCCCATTTCTTTTTCTCGGTATCTCCAATAGTAGATATCATGGGCGTCCACTGGGTGGAACAGATTGAATTGAAGGATGGTTACCGTATACCTGAGGGAGCAGAACCCCTTTATAATGCGGAACGGCAGCTTATCGGCTACCGGAATGAACAGGGACGCGAGTTCCGCCTGGGTTTTGATAGCAGTATCCAGCAGCTTATCGATGCCAGGAGATCACACCTGACCCATGTAGAGAAACCCAAAGACACATATGAGGAATACATGAAACTTCTGGAAGATGAAGTCAACTGGAGGCAATCGGTGCCTCACGTGGTAAAATCGAAGGAAGTTCCCTGGGAGAACACCAGAATGGGACGCTTAAAGTTTCTGGTGACGCCGAAAACCCATTGCGG
>JACVQG010000099.1 GCA_015661045.1 Dehalococcoidia bacterium
CTTTATCTATGAGAACCCGCAGCTAAAGGAGATAATGACTCTGGGACGGAAGTTCGGCGGCAAACATCTTAATATCGCCGACGGGGCCGCTATCCCCGGCCTCCGGGGGAGCTTTACGTATGATGATGAGGGCACACCCTCTACCAAAACATACCTGATAAAAGATGGTATTCTCGTGGGAAGGCTTCATTCACGGGAAACGGCCGCGAAAATGGGTGAGAAGCCGACAGGAAACGCCAGGGCGGTGGACTACCGTTTTGCACCCATCGTCCGTATGACCAATACTATAATCGAACCAGGCCAGGCTTCCCTGGAAGACTTATTAAAAGGTATCAAAGAAGGGGTATACGTGAAGAACTGGTACGGCGGCACGACCAGTATGGAGATGTTCACCTTTTCTGCAGGTGAAGCCTATATGATTCGAAATGGTAAAATCGCCGAACCAATACGCCCTGTGGTTCTCACGGGCAACGTATTTACTACGTTAGAGAACATTGACGCCATCGCCAATGACCTCGATATGAATTTGTCTGGTAGGGGGTAGATAAGAATGATAGACGAGATACTCTCCCTTGCTTCTAAAATTTCCGATTCTGCGGAGGTCTTTCAGGTAAATACGGCTGAAACGCCTGTATCCTTCGAGTCAAATAGATTAAAGCAGATAACTACCCGGCAAAGCCGGGGTGTGTCCCTTCGACTTATTCGTAACGGCAAGCTGGGCTTTGCCACTGCATCAGGAGAGGTCAAACCGCAGGATTTAGTAAAACGTGCGGCAGAGGCAGCCGAGTTCGGCGCCAAGGCCCATTTCGAGTTGCCGGCTTCTTATAGCCATCGAGAAATGCAGATTTTTGACCCCGAAGTTGAAAAGCTATCCCAGGATAAAATGGTCGGGATGGGGCAGGGGCTTATTGATTCAGTATGTGCACATAATTCAGAATTGAAGTGCGATGCACGGGTAGTTAAGGCTATGGTTGACGTAAATATTGCTAACTCCAGAGGCAGTGCAGCAAATTATAAAAAGAGTATTTTCCATATTGAAGTGGAAGGTACCCTTATCCGCGGTACGGATATGCTCTTTGTCGGTGATGGCGATACCTCCTGCAATCCGATAACCGATTATCGTCAGATTGCCAGTGCGGTAATTGAGCAACTGGAACTGGCTAAAGAAAATGTATCTATGCCCACCAAAATCCTGCCAGCGATATTTACGCCGCACGGTGTGGTCAGCGCACTATTATCACCTTTAGTAACCGCATTTAACGGCAGAGTTGTGTTTCAGGGAGCGTCACCCCTGGGACATAGAAAAGGTGAAAAGGTATTTCAGGATAACATTTCTCTGTGGGACGACGCTACAGTGCCTTTTAAACCCTCCAGCCGCCCCTGGGATGACGAGGGTATCCCCAGCCAGAGGAATTCCCTTATTGAAAAAGGGGTGGTGAGTAATTTCCTGTATGACCTCCAGACGGGAGGCCTGGCTAAGGCTAAAAGTACGGGAAATGCCAGCCGTGCTATGGGTGGAATGCCTGCTCCTATGGCCAGCGCTCTCATTATTTCAGCCGGGGAAACATCCCTGGAAGATATGCTGAATGGTATGGAAGAGGGTTTATTGATCGAACACCTCATGGGAGCCGAGCAAGGTAATGTGATGGGGGGGGATTTCAGCGGCAATGTCCTTCTGGGATACCGGGTGGAAAAGGGTAAGGTCGTCGGCCGGGTAAAAAATGCTATAGTTGCCGGAAATATTTATGAATTATTGCGAGATGGCGTCATCCTCAGTAAAGACTCCCGGTGGGTTTACGGCCATTTGAGTACCCCGTATATTTACGTAGCACGGCTTTCTGTGGCAGGGAAGGGTTGAGCTATGGCTTCCATTGACGAGATGATGGGGCAGCTAGCTGATTCTACCAAACGGTTAACTAAATCACAGTTTGCCGGGTTATCCGACCTTTCGTCAACCGATGCCATGAGGTTTAAGGAACTCTGGCTGGGCCTTGGAGCGGTTCGCCGCCGCCACCTCATCGCTCAGTTATCCTCCGAGGCCATTGCCAACGTGCAACTGAATTTTGACATGGTGTTTACCTCCTGTCTCAGCGACCCCGATGAAGTTGTACGGGCCACGGCTATTGAAGGCCTATGGGAATGTCAGGAGCCGGGCCTTATTGGAATCTTAATCTCATTACTTAAAAAGGATTCGTCTGTAACTGTAAAAAAAGCTGCTGCCAGGGCTCTGGGTGTGTTCGTTTTACTTGCCGAGTGGGGGAAAATACGGCCCCGTTATAAGGAGCAATTGGAGACCAGTCTATTGTCTGTCATCAAAGACGACACTCTGGATTCAGAGCTTAGACAACGCGCCCTTGAATCGTTATCTTACCTCAGTCATGAAGAGATTATTGACATTATAAAAGCCGCCTACCAGGGTACAAGCAAAGCGATGAAAGTTAGCGCTCTGCGGTCCATGGGAAGGAACTCGGATTCCCGGTGGTTGGATGTCTTGCTCAAGGAGCTTTCCAGTCCCGAGGCTGATTTACGGGCCGAAGCTGCCCTGGCCTGCGGTGAACTGGGCGATGAAAAGGCAATAGTAAATCTGATAGGAAGGACAGAGGATGAGGATTCCAGGGTGCAATTAGCAGCCATTAAGGCCCTGGGACAAATAAGCGGTAGAAGGGCTGTAAAAGCCCTGGTTGCATTGTGTAAGCATACAGAGATGGAAATCAAGAAGGCTGCTGAGGAAGCGCTGAGAGAAGCCCAGTTTGCTTCTGACCCTATGTCCTCGGTGATATAGCAGTATAAAGTGGATAACGAACTACCTGTTGAACATCCAGTGTCCGCCGGGGGCGTTGTTTATCGCTTAAAAAATGATAACCTCGATATTGTACTCTGTGGCCGGAACGAACCACCCACCTGGAACTTGCCCAAAGGCACACCGGAACCGGGTGAAACTTTAGAGGCAACCGCACTGAGGGAGGTACGGGAGGAAACAGGTCTTTCTGTTTTTATTAAACGGAAGATTGGATTCGTTAAATACTGGTTTACCCGTGATAAGATACGCTATCATAAAACTGTTCATTTTTATCTTATGGGGACTGATGGGGGGACTACCGATGCCCACGATCCGGAGTTTGATGTGGTTGAATGGTTTTCTGCGGAAGAGTCATGCCGTAGGCTCCAGTTCAAGAACGAAGTTCGCATGGTCCGGCGGGCTATAGATATGATTAAGGTGAATGAGGCTGTTGAATATAAGCCTCAGGAGTGTACTTGATAACAATGTCAGACATGGTTATACCGGGGAAAAAAGTAAAACTAAGACCTAAAGAATGGGGCGACGTACAGCATGATTATGAGTGGGCCAGGGACCCGGAGTTAGCTCGTCTGGATGCTACCCTGCCCGTATCCTTAACCCTGGCTGAATACATCTCTGGCTACGGGGAAGAACTGCGCAGGCCGAGCCAGGGCCGGTACCGGTTCGCTATTGAAACCCTGGATGGTCAACATATAGGGAACTGTATGTACTATGACTTGAGCGAGGTAAATAAGCAAGCAGAGCTGGGAATTCTGATAGGAGATCGCGCTTTCTGGGATAAAGGGTACGGCTCCGAAGCTATTTGCTTACTCCTGGGATATATATTCCGCACCACTAACGTGCAAAAAGTATATTTGCATACTTTAGACTGGAATATCCGTGCCCAACACGGTTTCCGGAAGTGTGGTTTTGTTATCGAGGGATACAGGCAACGCGATGGCTTCAACTTCATTCTCATGGAGGTAACCCGCCAACAGTGGGAAGAAAAAGAGTCCCAATTCAGTGCATCCCTCGAGTCAAGTCCGGGCGGAGATAATTCGGGGCAACCGCAGGGAAAGTAGACCGGCTACTAAGAATATAGCCGATGCATAGTAAAAGCCTATTTTTAATCCATATATATCCGCCAACCAGCCAACTAGAAACGGCGAAAAAGCTCCGAACAATGCATTGCCACCCCACAATAACCCGATAAGGGTTCCCTCTAAATGCAACCCCTCGGCCAAATCCATCGCAGCGGCCTGGACCAGGGAATTTACCGCATAAAGGAACAGCCCAAAAAAGCCTATGATAACGGCCAGATATATGCTGCCTCCAACCATGACGATTAATGGTGGAAAGACAGCAGACATCAACAAAACCAGGACTATTACCGGCTTCCGTCCGATACGGTCGGAGACAGCCCCCAGGATGGGTCCTGTGGCAATGGCCGGCAGTGTAAGCAGTCCATAGTACAAGCCCTGGGCTGTGGGGCTCATCTTCAACTCCTGTGACAGGTAGAGGCCCAGGAACAGTATTAGCGCCCTATCTCCCATGCCACGCAACGCGGAGACCGTCAACAGTGTAATTAGCCCGTGTCCCTTAAAAGCTTTCCCCAGAGTCGCCGCCTGGCTTTTAAGGTTGCTTAACAGGCTTTTTGGCGCTGATTTCGGCCCCCCGACGTTCCACAGAAAGAACCAGAGCGCTATGCCGAACACTAAGGCTAAAGGCATCCCAAGTTGCAGCACCCGCCGCCAGTCGAGGCCCAGCCAGGTTATGGAAAATAGCTGTACCCCGAAGAGCGCCGCAGAAAGCACTGACGTTCCAAGTAAGAAACCCACTAAAGGCGGGCTTATAGTGTCTCCTACACTGCCCGAGGCGCGATGCAGGGAAAGTACAAAGCCCCGTTGCTTTGGAAATCTCTGAGATAGCAATCCCAACGCTATGGGATGCCACAACGAGCCTCCCACAGCGGTGAATACCAGAGCGGCTATTATCAACCAGTATGTTGGCGCCAAGCTGACCAATACATATCCCAGGCCAAGTAAAATAAGAGTGGCTCCAAGTAGCAAGCCGCGCCGGTGTTGAAACATATCTACGAAAAAGCCGCCCACCAGGGTGCTCAAGCCTGTAGCCAGCCATCTGGATGAATCCATTAGACCCACAAGGGTATAGGTAAGGCCCAGTTGCTGAAATATTTGGGGTATGATTACATAAAAACCATTCCCGTACATATGGGTAAGAGAATGGCTGATAATCAGGCTGCCGGCCATAACCCTATCACCCACCCGAACGGTTGGTTTGGCTATTTCTGCGGCGGTTGTTTTGCCTTCATCCATGCCTTTGAGCCTTTTTAGTCATCAAGTGCCTGGTATTTGGTATCGATTTTCCCGGAAATAACCTCTGAACCTATTCCCCTTCCCGCTTCGGGAAGGGGTCAGGGGTTAGGTCTTTTACTTTCCCTCGAAAATAGACCCCCCTTCGTCATTGCGAGGAGCGAACGACGAAGCAATCTCCACTTTTGGAGGAGTAATCGGCCTTAAGGTGATGAGATTGCTTCGTTTCACTCGCAATGGTGGGTCTCAACCTATTTTCATCCTTGATGATGCCGCAATTCATCAGGGCATGGACGATTCCTCCGTTTAACAGAGTGGCGTCCCGACACATCGGGACGCCACTGCATCATAGTCCTTTATTTCTTAGCGATATCCAGTGGTGAAGGCGGAGACGGGTTAACGATATCCTTGGTCAGTGTCTTGGGCATCGTTTCCACCAGCTCTTCTGCTGTCCAGGAGCCGCCGGCCTCTTTGAAAAGGAACTTAGTCGGGGGAGTATCCGGATACGCGGCAATCATGTTGCCGCCCACCAGGAAAACCTGCCCGTTGACATTTGAAGCTGCGTCGGTAGCCAGATAGACTACTAATTCAGCCACATGCTCCGGCATCATAGCCCGCAGCTCATCATAATCTCCCAGGGTGGGTAGGCCCTGAGCCTGTGCCCGCTTCCAGTTAGCCTCCAACTCCGGTGTGATGGTAAGGCGGGTAGCGGCCCGCGGTCGTATAGCGTTGCAGGTAATGCCATAGCGCCCCATGTCCCTGGCTATCGTACGGGTCAACCCCACAATGCCTTCCTTAGCGGCGCTATAATTGGCCTGGCCCATGTTGCCCAGCCCGGCTTGTGAGGATGTATTGATTATACGGCCGTACCTTTGCGCACGCATAGCCAGACAGGCGAACTTTGAACAGTAGAAATGCCCGTAGAGGTGTACCTTAATGACCGAATCCCATTCCTCCTGGGTCATATTGAATACCATGCGGTCCCGCAGAATGCCGGCGTTATTTACCAGGATATCAATACGACCAAAGTTATCTAGGGCAGTCTTTATAATCCTTTCAGCCCCTTCCATAGTGGTTACCGAATCATAGTTGGCTACAGCCTGGCCCCTGGCCTTTTTGATTTCAGCTACCACCTCGTCTGCCGGGCCTTTTCCAATCCCTGAACCG
>JACVQG010000365.1 GCA_015661045.1 Dehalococcoidia bacterium
TTATTTGATAAAACCAATTCTTTATGTGAGCAAAATAAGATACTATCTCCTTTAATTTTAGCCTATCTTTTATAGCCAATGTTGGACAGCACCCCCTCCAGTATCCCCACCGCCTCATCCACATCACCCTCTGTTGTTATCAATGGCGGCATAAAGCGCAGCAGATTCGGTTTTATACGGTTGATCAACAGGCCCTTATCCAGACAGGCCATCAACACCTCCTGAGCTATATCCTCTTTGAGTTCCAGCGCAGCCAGCAACCCCATGCCTCGCACGTCGTTCACAATCGGATATTCACCCTTTATGTGTTGTAGCTTAGTTAGTAAATATTGCCCCACCCTTAGGGAGTTACCGGGAATATCATTCTCTATTACATATTTAACTACTGCATATGCCGCAGCGCACATTAACGGATTCCCGCCATAGGTTGTGCCGTGGTCGCCGGCCTGGAATACAGAGCACTGTTCCTTAGCCATAAACACCCCGACCTGATAGCCAAATAGCTTACCAATCCTGCCCAGTCCGGTTTGTATCTCATCCAATATGAGTAATATGCCTTTTTCGTCGCACCAGGCCCTTACCTGTTTAAGATAGTCTGGATGGGGAATGTTGACCCCACCTTCCCCTTGCACCGGCTCCAGCATAATGGCGCAGGTGCGTTCGGTGGTAGCTTTCTTTATGGCGTCTATATCGTCGAATGGCACATAGAAAAACCCCGGGGTCAACGGTATAAAAGGTTCGTTATATTTGGGTTGGCCGGTGGCTGCTGCCGCAGTCAGCGTGCGCCCATGAAAAGAGTTCAGTGCTGTAATAATTTCGTAGGCGCCGCCCAGCTTGAGCTTACCGTAGCGGCGTGCCAGCTTTATAGCCCCTTCATTAGCCTCAGCGCCGCTGCTCTGAAAAAACACGCGTTGCATACAGCTATTCTTTATGAGTAGCTCAGCTAATTGCAGTTGGGGTATGGAGTAGAACTGATTGGATACCTGTATCAGCTTATGGGCTTGCTCATGCAGGGCTTCAACCAGCACGGGATGGCAATGTCCCAGGCTATTTACCGCCCAACCCCCGACAAAGTCCAGGAACTCTCTCCCCCGGTCATCCCAAACCCTGACACCCTTGCCCCGGACCAGAACCACCGGCTCTCGTTGCCGTACCTGCATATAGTATTTGGCTTCTAAGGCTTTCCAATCTATTTCCGACACCTTTAGCTCCTTATGGTTGTTCCTTGCCCAATTCCTTCCAACTCATCCCTTAACGCATTAGCCTTCCGTCCGTCAATTATTCTCGCCATAGGGACATGTCTCACTGCTCTTAAACAGGCCTCTAGTTTGGGGACCATACCCCCGGCGGCTACACCTCCGGATATTAAATCCTGCGCCTCCTGGATAGTTAAACTATCTATCACCTTACCTTGTTTATCCAGGACGCCGGCCACATCTGTTAGCAAAATAAACTTCTCAGACTTCAGAGCGATCGCGATTTCAGCGGCTGCTGTATCGGCATTGACATTGAGTATCTGACTTGAACCATTTTTAGTTATCATAAGCCCCAGTGGAGCGATTACCGGCATAAAACCGGCCCTCAATAGCGCCTTGACAGGCTTGACATCCACCTTCACCACCTCACCCACTAAACCTATCTCCGGGTCCTGGATACGGGCTTGTAACAAACCCCCATCCACCCCGCTCAGACCCACAGTCTTACCCCCCAACGAGTTAATCTTAGCGACAATATCGCTATTTACCACCCCGGCTAGCACCGCCACCACCACCGCCAGCGTTGCCTCGTCAGTAACGCGTAATCCTCTCACAAAACGGGTGGCCACGCCCTGCTTTTTAAGCCAGTCGGTTATCAGGGCGCCGCCCCCATGCACTACCGCCACCTGTTGGCCCTGCTTTTGCAGGGTTACAAGGTCTTCGAAGGTAGTGTCCTGGCTACCCAACGTAGACCCGCCGATTTTAATGACAATCATTTTTTGTTTCAAGATTGTCCCTTTTAGCAATAAAATCGAAATACCAATTATTAAAATCCTTCCATGATCCGTGAGTTTAAATTGGAAACGCTTACATCCAAGGTTGGCTGCGACTGTTGAAAAGTAGCTGTGCATTCAAGTCTCCTCGCCCCTTGGGGGAGAGGACTAAGGTGAGGGGACACAATCAGTTCCTCCATAGAAATATTTTCCTGCTATGGCACATGAACCTTTCGCACATTGGATTCACCCTCACTCTAACTCCTACCCTTATGCCCACAACCATTTTCCTAAGTAAGTCCTGGGCCTCGTTCTTGTCGAAAGTCTGAGGCTTGCCGCCCTTCATCAAGCAAATGTCTCCAATATATATATCTATTTTGTTTTCATCTAATTCAATCTCGCTCCGGCCCACCGCTGCCAGTATCCGTCCCCAATTCGGGTCAGCGCCATGCACTGCCGTCTTTACCAGATTAGAGCCGGCAATCGTACGGGCCGCCCGCCGAGCCTGCAGTTGGCTGATCGCGCCCTCAACTTTTATCTCTATAAGATGGCTGGCGCCTTCGGCGTTACAGGCGACGCTTCTGGCCAGGAAAACACAAACCTCCTCCAGCGCCCGCTGAAACAATCTCCCGTTCGGCGTATCGCGGGTAATAGCCTTGTTCCCGGCCAGACCATTAGCCAGAATAATAACCGAGTCATTGGTGCTGGTATCTCCATCCACTGTTACCATGTTGAATGAGGCATCAACCGCTTTCTTGAGAGCAGTTTGAAGAAAATTTGCTTCCACTGCGGCATCGGTAGTCAGGAAGACAAGCAATGTGGCCAGGTTGGGATGGATCATCCCGGCTCCCTTGGCTATACCGCCTATTATGCAACGATGTCCGTCGATTTCAATCTCTACGGCTCTCTCCTTCGGCCAGGCGTCAGTGGTCATAATAGCTCTGGCTAATTCGTATCCTCCGCCGGGCGAGAGTTTGATGTTCTCCAATCCCGAACGCACCTTATCTACAGGGATATTGACGCCGATTACACCCGTGCTGGCCACGAATACTTTATCAGCAGGGATTCCCAGCTTTCTGGCTGCCAGTGAAACCATTTCGCGGGCATCCTCCATCCCCTTTTCACCCGTGCCTGCATTGGCGCATCCCGAATTTACCACCACTGCCTGGGTCTGCCTCTTTTTTAGCGTTTCCATAGATAGCAGCACAGGCGCGGCCTTAACCTTATTTTGTGTAAATACCCCTGCTGCGGTACACGGATTCCGGGAAAAAAGCAGTCCCAGGTCTAACTCCTTCGACTTGCTCTTTATTCCAGCGCTGGTTGAGCCTGCCAGGAACCCCTGGGGCGAGGTAACCGTTCCCTGAGGTATTACATTTATCATCTTGGTGTTTCCTATTTACATTAAATCCCGTTTTAGTTGCTCGAATTGCTCCCTGGTTATTTCTCCTCTGGCGTAGCGCGTCTTGGCAATATCCAGCGGTGATTGCGATGGCCCTTCACGCGGCGGCTGACCGTGCCTGTTAATCAACCTGACTACCCAGACAACCAGCGCTATCAACGCCACCCAGAAGAGTATCATCAATATCCCACCAAAAATCATACCACCCCAGCTCCACCCACCCGAGTAAGGACCCCACATCATATGATATCCCTCCTTTCCACTTTAATGGATATTATACCCTTTTACTATACATTTCAGTTTATCATTCCTTATTTCATAGGGCAACCATTTTACTTCAGTAATTCCCTCTCCCCATCGAGGGAGAGGCTAGGTGAGGGGGCACAAAAGTTTCTGGCAATGCACTGAGATGGACCCCGAAATTTAGACAACTGGCTAAGAGAGAGTCCCGCTCCTAAAAT
>JACVQG010000366.1 GCA_015661045.1 Dehalococcoidia bacterium
CTCGAAATAGAAGGTATATGTCGGGGGATTATCGTCCTTTCTTTTGTCTACATAACTTATCTCTAACCCCTTGTTGAGATAAGCAACCTCGCGGAACCGCTGGGCGAGGGCGTCAATGTTATACTCTATTTTGGAGAATATCTCCGTATCGGCTAAAAAGGTGGTCCTGGTCCCTGTCTCAGTGGAATCTCCCACAACGGCAACCGGCGCTAAAGGTTTCCCTTTTCGATACTCCTGACGATAGACGTGCCCATCCCTTTTTACCTCGATAACCAACTGTGAGGCAAGGGCGTTTACCACCGATGCCCCTACCCCATGGAGACCGCCTGATACCTGATATACTTTTCCCCCAAACTTAGCCCCGGCGTGAAGACGGGTCATAACCGTCTCTAAAGCTGAAACCCCCGTAGCTGGATGTATATCTACAGGGATTCCCCGTCCGTTGTCTTCTACCTCGATCTGTCCATCCTTGCCCAAGGTGATTTGAATTCTATCGCAATAGCCGGCCAGGGCTTCGTCCACACTGTTATACACTATCTCATATACCAGGTGATGGAGTCCGGTTTCATCAGTGCTGCCGATATACATACCCGGTCGGCGCCGAACGGCGTCTAAGCCCTCGAGTACCTGAATATCCTGAGCCGTATATTGTTCTGGATGCATAGTCTTATCTTGTAACATTATTCAGCCAAATCTCCAATAGCATAGTTTTCCCAATAAATACAATATTTGAGGTAGAAAATACCCAGGCGGTTCCACGCAAAGAGGTGTGAAGCATAACGAAGCACGCGAGCTTCTAACGCTTCGGGGATACTCAATGTCCTGACCGAACCAGTGTCGTAATCAAATTCAATATATATTTTAACATAGCTATATTAAACCTTCAAGGCAGAATAAGATAGTACTTTAAATATTGTTCCAAGAAATGGCAATATGTTTAGTACCAAGAGTATATTCCATCGTTAATTCAAAGTCCAAAAGTCAAAGCGATAACTTTAAAGGAAATATTTCTGGTCCCGGCCGGTCCCGACCTGTCGGAGCTTGTCCGGGTTAGGAAAACCATATATTTTCGACAGCAGGTTTTGAATGTGTTAAAATTGGCGTACTAAAAGATGTTAGAGAAACTCAATCTTGTCATCCTGATAAAAGGCGGCGGAGAAGTAGGAACAGCCGTAGCTCACCGCCTGTCACAATGTCATTTCCGTGTGTGCATTACTGAAATTGCCAATCCACTGGCGGTCACACGGGAAGCTACCTTCTGCGAAGCGATATATGAAGAATATAAAACTGTAGAGGGTATAACATCCAGAAGAATAGATAGCCCGCAAAAGGTTTTTCATATATGGGAGGCAAATGAAATCCCCGTCCTGGTCGATCCCGAAAGCCAGATAAAGAACCTGATTCATCCCCATGTCTTCGTTGATGCCATAATGGCTAAAAAGAATACCGGTACCGATATTCAATATGCCCCCCTGGTAATCGGCCTTGGACCCGGCTTTACAGCCGGCAAGGACGTACATGCAGTCATCGAATCAAACAACAGCAATAATCTGGGACGGGTGATTATGGATGGAAGCGCTGAGGCTAACACCGGAATTCCCATCCCTGTCGGCGGTCATTCGTTCCTACGGGTGTTCCATCCACCGGTTGAAGGCCGCTTTACTTCCGATAGGGTTATCGGTGAAATAATTTCTCCCGGCGATATCATCGGTTATGTAGAAGGGCATGCTATCAAGGCTGAAATCAAAGGAATCCTTCGTGGCCTTATCCGCAATGACGTATATGTAAAAAAGGATACTAAGCTTGCAGAAATCGATCCACTCGCCCGACCTGAAGATTGTGGGCGTATCCGCGCCCTTCCCAGAGCTATAGCGGGAGGTGTTCTCGAGGCCTTTTATTGTCGCGTATTATTACAATAACCTTACAATTATTTACGAGGAATAAAATTGTGATATAATATATATGTGTAACTAACTGAAATAACCTGCTTAAACCCCTTAACGAACATAAATGGATTTTACCCGCTTGGTTACAATCACATTTCATTTATATTAAATAAATATGAGAAAGACATCAATAAATTTCATCCGTATTGTAAGACGTTTCACCACCGGTCACCAGGGTTTTTCTCTTATTGAGTTGGTGATATCCCTGGCCCTGATATCAGTGCTTGGAGTTACTTTAATGCAGGGCCTATCTACCGTAGCGCGGGGTCAGGGTGTCCATGACGAACGGGTTGGCTCGATGATAGCTGGTAGGACACACCTGGAGAGTATCAAACAAGCTGCATACGATTTAACAGTTACCTCAACTCCAGGGCCAGGGTATTCCTCCTTGCCGCCTCAAATAACTGTGGGAGATATTATTTTTGACATGGAAATAATCGCCCAGGAAATTGAAACGGGAGCGCAATTGGTTACCGTCGTTATTAGCAACGGAGGCAATGAAATAAACCGTTTGCAGGCATATAAGGCAGATAGATGAGAGACTGGCAAAAAGGTTCTACGCTTATTGAGCAGATTGTTATTATTTCTGTTGTAGGGCTCATATTACCTGCATTAGGGGGTATTTTCTTTCAGACCTTTATGGGTCCTATTCAAAACAGCGCTCAACTGGCAGCCGCCCAGGATTTACAGCTTGTCTCTGACTGGATTTCCAGAGACCTGGGAGCAGGACCTATGGGTAATAATTTGGGTTTATCCGGCTCCAGCCCATCTTTAGCCTCAGTAACCATAGGCACATCACCCGGGTATCCGGGCAATAATTCGCTGGCTATTACTTATCATACCTGGCCTACAGCAGACAGCACCACACCTGATGACCATACTATCACTTACCGCCTGGAGGATATGGACCCCACCGACGACGATATACAACTGGTGCGGCGAGAGGAGACTGGCCCCCCTATAGTGGTGGCCAAGCACATCGTTGATGCTTCCCATGC
>JACVQG010000367.1 GCA_015661045.1 Dehalococcoidia bacterium
TATTTTGAGGAAAAATATCCAGAAGACAATCGGCCTCGAAAAGCTATCGAAGCATGTCGAGAGTGGGAGCATACAGGAGTGTTCAAGATGGCAGATGTTCGCAAAGCTGCACTTGATGCCCATGCGGCCGCTCGTGAAGTAGGAGAGGATAATGCGGCTCGTTCTGCTGCCCGTGCCGCAGGTCAAGCAGTGGCAACTGCACATGTCCCCACTCATTCTATTGGTGCTGCAAATTATGCCTTACAGGCTATATATAGAGCTACCAATTCCTCTGATGCTGCTACAGCCAAAGAACGTAATTGGCAGTATCAACATTTGCTTGATTTAGTAGAAAACTCATGAAGATGAAGGACAGATGTTTTTCGTCAGAGCCCTGAACAGAGCGCGAGTGTGGCAGGTTTAATCGGTATAACCGACGGTGTGAATCTCTCCGACATATATTACGTTACCTCCCGATTGTTGTCACGATTCTATGCTTCTTAACAAGCAGCCCCTTTTATCTCCCCACCACCTTATCATACCATTTCTCCTGGTAACGCTTGGTGCCTTCATCAAGGTAGGCCGGGGTAATTATTATAGGGTTAATCATCTGTGTCTGAGCAGCCTGACCTCTCCTAATTCTATCTGGCCTTCTTTAGATAACATCCAGTTAAGCAGTACCCTTGTGGCATTAGGGTGAGGGCCTTTGCTAATTACACCGACACCGCCCAGAGAAACTGAGTCACCGTGATCAATGCTTATTGCACGGATGGGCGCTCCCTGTTCAGCGAACGGACCTCCAGTAGCCCCTGCAAAGACAGCAGACAGGTGAATCTGCCCGGAACCGAGCAGTCGTGCCTCATCCATAGTACTGATAATGTATTTAAGTTCTTGCCTGTGGAGGGATTTCATAAACTCTTCATCCCATATCTTTTTATCCAGCATAGCTACAAACTCGGAAGAGATGGCGGCGCTTAATTTCGGGTCTCTGAGGCCCATCTTTCCTTTCCATTTCGGATCCAGGAGGTCCTTCCAGGAGCGGGGTTCTTCACCAGGTTTGACCAGGTTTGTATTTATCCAGGGCGAATCAATTGTTTCCCGCCAGCCAAGGTTGATTTTATCTACCGGGTCCATATAGGCAGGGTCAACCAGCCATACGTTCTTTTCCCGGAAGACAGGAAGGTCTGCTGCCACTGAGACCAATAAGCCATCAGTCTTCATGCTTTGCGTGTGGCCTATGCTACCCTCAGTTATATCGCCCAAGATCTGGTTCATACGCCTCTCGGTCTTTACCCTCTCCTGGAACTCTGCCCCTCGGCCTGTTAAAATCTCTAATTTGATGCCAAACCTGTCCTCGAATGCCTTTTTTACGGTCAGACCGGCCTCCCCTACCCAGTTGTAGCTATATATGGTAACATTGCCTTCTTTTTTAGCATCCGATAACACTTTTTGCCAGGCTGCCTCTTCCGTAGTTAATCCTGGCTGTATCGCCGTTTTTTCGGTGGCCATTACCTGAGTGACCGGAGTATTTGGCGCCTGGGGCGATATTTTAGTAGAGCAACCTGCAGAGATAACCAGCGCTGCTGCTAACAATGTTATGAAGAAGGTATTTATTCTCATTTCGGCTCCTCCATCCGTGTTTTCCACTTTAACTAGATGAATCAGCTAACAACAGTTCTAACCACCCGGGTCCGGGTGGCCTGTTATAATCAGTGTTATCTCCGAATCTGGTTGTAACCTGGAATGCAATCCTTCCAGTTCCTTAATGTCACGGTTTCCCAGGTGTATGGTAACAGATGGACGTAGCTCACCTGAGTTCCGTAAAATGCTATGCCGGAACTCGGCTCCATGTTTTTGGGAGAGAAGTTGAAGAAGTTCACCAACCGTTGTTCCCGTATCGATATGCAACTCCTCCTGACGGTTACCCATAACATGTTCAATAAGTCCTACATACCGGATTTTTATTACACCCTGGCTCATTGGCTTCTTTTGCTTCCTAGCTTGGCCATCTATTCCTCTGCTTTATATACTTTAACTAGCGCACATCCGTCCACCGCTGTCGATATCCAGTCTACGTGGGCCGGCGTAATGCTGAGCAAGCTATTAAAATTAACTCCTTTTCCTTTACCGATGGGCTTGGTTTTGGCCCAGCTTCCGAATCCTCCGGCTATACCCACGGCATCGATGTGGATACACTCCGTAACCTTGGCCCTGCCCTTGACCTTGCCTGCCTTAGACTCCACCCATATCATATCTCCATCTTTGATACCCAGCTTCTTAGCTGGAACGCTGTTAATCATGATTTTGTAGGCATAGGGATGGCGTTCGGCCACTTCGTTGAGCCAGGGGTTCTTGGTGGTTACGGGGCACTTTGTAGTTCACCGTAATCAGGCTAAATTCCGAGTTCGGGTTCTGTTCTTTTTCAGCATAAGCAGGACACGGCTTGAATACGGGAATGGGAAGGTAATCCGAGGTATCCCACCATTTCATGCCCAGGCTATCCGCTACTTTCCTGGCCTCCTCACCCCGCCTTTTTATTACCTCGAAATAGACCGGAATACGAGCGTTGATAAAAGGTAACGGGTAGTTTTCCTCGACAGACCTTCCAATGCTATGATAGCCGTTATTCTTGAACCACTCGAGGCCCATCTTTTCTCCAAATGCCGACTTGGCAATCTTATCGGCTATTTCTTCATAACTATATTTATTGCCTCGCTCCAGCTTATAGCCAGCTTTAAGCCCGAGCTTGAGATTGAAAATATCGTTCAAATCCTCCCGGAATCCAGCCCTGTCTGCCAGTTCAATAAGGACATCCTTCCAATCTCTGGATTCAAAAGCTGGTTCTACTACAGGCTGCTGGATTCCCCAGTAGAAGGTGTTACTGGCCGGGCTAATATTGATGCGCATTCTATTAGGGAAGATGTTGAGCCTCTCCAGATAATATGTATCCGGGAATACTACATCCGCAAACTCGCTGGTCTCGTTTATCTCGGTATCCATGCACACGATGAACGGTATGCTTTTGAGGAACTGGACGGTATCCGCAACATTCTCGCAGTTCATCATTAGATTGCTTCTACACTGGATGAGCATTTCGGGGTTGCACGGCCTTTTCATGGATGTAAATCTCTCCGGGTGCATGAGGCAGAGTTGGAATATAGAGGTGCCTGTCATAGAAAACGCCAGCAGGTCCTTAGGTCTGGTTATCTCTTTAGGGCCAATTTCGTGAGTATAATAATTCTCTCCATGCAGGAATACCGCTGGCGGGGGGACAAGCATGCCATCCACTTCGGTCTTAGCAGTCCAACTGGAAGATGGTCCTATCAGATTAGTTCCGCGGTATCCACCGGGCACATACATGCTGCCCATCATCAGGTTCAAGAGCAGGAAGGGAAGTCCGCTCATAGTAGCATGGGCATGAGCAATAACCCCTTTAAAAGGATGGACGGCTACCGGCCTGTAAGGAAGTTTCTTGCCTCCAATTTCAATTTCAGAGCCAATTTTGGCTGCCTCCGCAAACTCTTTAGCGATTCTGCGGATCGTCTTCGCCGGAACCGTTGTAATCCTGGCTGCTTCCTCGGGAGTATTCTGCTTGACCTGTTCGCAAATAGCCTGAAATGCGGGCTTACAATCAATGCC
>JACVQG010000368.1 GCA_015661045.1 Dehalococcoidia bacterium
GTAGCGGAGTCCCGGCATACAGCAACACACGGAGACTGCTAAAATCAAATTTATTAATATCCGGCTCGTGCAACAGAGCTATAACCAGCGGCGACGCCAGGGCTAAACTGGTCACCTTTTCGTTTTCTACAGTTTCCAGAAGTAAATGAGCATCAAAACTTTTCATAAGAACACAACGGTTACCAAGATAGAAAAGCGTAAATAATGTCCACAAGGCGCTGATATGAAACAATGGATGGCACACCAAACCT
Organism: Dehalococcoidia bacterium; assembly: GCA_015661045.1. Classification (GTDB taxonomy): domain Bacteria; phylum Chloroflexota; class Dehalococcoidia; order JACVQG01; family JACVQG01; genus JACVQG01. The sequence goes on from JACVQG010000368.1 coordinate 252, forward strand.
ACATCTTTGAAGTTGAAACCAAAGTCTAATATTCCATCAATAGTGGCGGCCAGGATATTGCGGTGGCTTAACATTGCCCCTTTAGGCAAGCCGGTTGTGCCGCCGGTATAGGCGATGCAATAGAGGTCTTCTTCTTTCAAGGGGACGGAATATTCACGTGGATGCGGGGAAGTTACCAGTCCTTCGTAATTCTCACCGGGACCGTTACCTATGGTAATGAAGTGGGGCGCTGCTGTAAGCAAGTGTCGAATAGACTTGATAAGTTCCCAACAACCCTCGCTTAGAATGAGGACACTAGCTCCTGAGTCCTGGATGATAAATGCTATATCCTCTTCCCGTAACCTGGTGTTGATGGGAACTATAACCAGACCTGCTTTGGCAGCGGCGAAAATGGTCTCTATATATTCGGGGCAGTTATCGGCTAGAATAGCTAACCTGTCACCAGTCTTCAACCCCAGGCGGTGGAGACCCTGAACTAAGCTATTGGCATGGGTATTAAGCTCAGAAAACGTATGGTGTTTTGCACCACTCAGAAAACGTATGGTGTTTTGCACCAAATGTCAGGGCCACCTTGTCCGGGTAGCGGCGGGCATTCCTGGTTAGCAATTCCCCAACAAACATGATCTTCTTAAGCTGGAGGTTCCAGGATTATCCGGGCATCAACCGCTACTGCGCCATTCTTATAGGCAAAAATGGGGTTGATGTCCAGTTCTTTAATCTCCGGGTTATGTTCCACAAAATAGGAAAGCTTAAGTAACATATCCTCCAATAACGGAACATTTGCCGGTTCGCTGCCGCGGTAACCTTCAAGGAGAGGATAACCCTTTATCTCTTTTATCATCTCGCGCGCATCCCGGCGGGTAATGGGCACGATGCGGAAGGATACATCCTTGAGCACCTCCACCCAGACACCGCCAAGTCCGAACATGAGGAAGGGGCCAAACTGCGGGTCCTTGGCCATCCCCATAATAACCTCGATGCCCGGCCGCGCCATCTTTTGTACTGTAACGCCATCAATATGAGCTTTTGGTTCCTTTTGTTTTACAGCCGCCATAATATCCCGATATGCCGTGGCAACGGCCTTTTTACTGTTCAACCCTAACTTTACTCCACCGGTATCACTCTTATGAATAATATCCGGTGAGGAGATTTTCAATGCCACAGGTAAACCCATTTCCTGAGCTATGGCAAGGGCCTGGGACTGGCTGACGGCCAGCTTGGTTTCGACTGTATCAATGCCAGCTTCTTTGAGTAGAGCTTTGGCCTCCACTTCACTGAGCTGTGTACGCCTGCTCTTCTGAGCTTCTACAAGAATGCTATTGGCCATTAATTTCTTCCTCTCTAACAAAAAAATGGGAAATATTGTTCTCTAACGGTATTTTTTATATAAAGCTGAGAATTCGTTTTAATCCCGTTTTTGCTACGAGGGATATTGTAGCAGTGGGGATGTCATTTGTAAAGGACAATTCGAGATCGTAGTCTACCTATATCCTGGGGAAACGGAACACATTGGCATACAGGGCTGTATTATCCTCTACAGCCAGGCGGCGTACTACCATCTCAACCGGCTTGTCTATCTTTACGTCTTCAGGTATCATTTCTGTCCCTAAAGCCCGATGCCGGCTCCCGTCTTCCATATCGGCCACAATAACCGGCAACGGCGCTTCATCGAAGCCGGCTGGCAGGTAATAGCTGATACAATATGTATGGATTTTACCCCGGTGTGACAGAAATACCCGGTCGAATTTAGTGCCCCCGCAACGGATGCAGATTTTTCTCTCCGATGGAGGGAAATTGATGTAACCGCATCCCTGGCATTTAGCTCCGATAAGTTGCAGCAACTCCCGAAGCTCGCGGTTGACCAGCGGACTCATCGGCGGCAAGCCCATTCGAGAAGGAATATTGTCCTCTTTGACAATGCCCCGTGTTTTCAGATACGTTGTGTAATCCACATATTTCTTACTGACACAATACTGGTCAACGAACCTGGAGCGACTGCGTTTTTTTTCAATCTCTGCATCCACAGTTAAAGCCATTGCATCGCTAGCGCCGGAACCATAGGAGAGACCCAGTATTTTCTCGCCCGGTTTAGCCTTGTCCAATATTGCGGCCAGACCCAGCAACAGTGAACTGGCGCCGGTATCCCCGGCCAGAGGAAAAATAAATCCCAATTCCATTTGTTTGGGGCTGACGCCCAAAGAGCGGGCTACTGTACGCGGGGTGCGGTCATCAGGCTGCTGCAAAACCACATGCTGGAAGCTGCTGGCAGATATCCCCATCTTATTCAAAAGCTTCTTAGCTGCCTCAGAAACATGGTGTGAATAGCCATA
>JACVQG010000100.1 GCA_015661045.1 Dehalococcoidia bacterium
ATCCCCGGTTTATAAGTATGGATATGTACTTTTAATGTATTGTGGTCCCCGACTACCATAAGGGACTCCCCTTTGGCCTCTAACCGTTCCCGGATTTTACCAATGCTCAACCCCTGGCCATGAATCAGGAATTCGGTACAATAACCGTAGGGTTTTTCGGGCTCCACTACAACAACAATGGTTGCTTTTTTACCCGTTTCCAGAGTAATTGAAGGAAGAATAATCTGAGCTTTTTCGCCGTCTTTTAGAGTAATCTCGCCCTGAAGATAGCGTAACATGCCATCCAAAAGAACATAAATACCCTGTCCCCCGGCATCAACCACGCCAACCTGCCGCAGAACAGGTAACAGAGTTGGCGTCCGGGCTACCGATTCACGGGCTGCCCTTACTGCCGCATTGAGCACATCAATCAGACCTTGACGGTCAGAATGTAAGGCATCCCTGGCTGCAATAGCAGTCTCCCTGATTACTGTGAGCATAGTTCCCTCTACCGGACGGGACATGCTCTTATAAGCGAACCTTGCCCCCTCCTCCAGACCCGAAACGAAAGACAGACTATCGAATGTCTTTTTGCCGCTAAGCCCTTGGGCCAGTCCCCGTAATATCTGAGACAGGATCACACCACTATTGCCACGGGCACCCATCAGAGAGCCATGGGCGATGGACTGGGAAACGGCGCCCAACCGGAGGTCGGAAGAACGGGCAATCTCCTCGATAGTGGAACTCATGGTAAGCATCATGTTGGTGCCTGTATCACCATCGGGTACAGGAAACACATTCAAAGCATCAATATCGCCGGCGCTCTTTTTTAGCCATTCCGTAGCCGCGGCCAGCATATTTCTTAAATCCTGACCATTATAGGAAACAATTTTCGATAAAGCCATCTTACTCATTTCCAGGAATTATACCCCAAGCTTTCAATCAAACGTTAATCCCACTGTAAAACTTTTATCCTTTGTCCCCATTTGTTAAACACAATAAAAGCTATTTTATCATACTTAATAAATCCGGGGTATGGCAACGACGACACAGACAGGGCCTTTGCATTATCGGAGTCTACTCTGTAAGGATAGTCCAGACCCCTTCGAAGTGATTGTAACTCTGAGTCGCATTACACCTCCACTCCAGATGCTTCGCTCCGCTCCAGCATAACAATGCAAAACCCTGGGACGCAGGGTCCAGGAAAGAGAACTATTTCCCCTGGAAACGGGGCGCTCGTTTTTCTATAAAAGCACGATAGCCTTCTACACTGTCTTGAGAGGACATCTGAATGGCCAGCATCTGGCTGATGAATTCCACCTCGTCGCTGCCGGCATAACGGCTGAGAAACCCCTTGATAAGAGTCGAAGATAGCGGCGCCACTGCCATGAGTTTGCGGGCTTCCTCTTCGACCGCCACCTGCAGTTCACTCCGGGGCACCACCTTATGGACCATGCCTATTTCTCTGGCTTCTTTAGCTGTAATAGATTCACCGGTGAGGAACATGCGCCGCGCCCGCTTATAACCTATCACCTGGGGTAATCGGAGCAGAGCATAGCCTGAAGAGAGACCAACCTTAGCTTCGGGCAGTCCGAAGCTGGCATCCTCGGAGGCTATAATCACATCACAGGCCAGGGCTAACTCGCAGCACGAACCCAGGGCATATCCGTTGACAGCGGCAATAGTGGGTTTATCCAGCCGCTCCAACTGAAAATAAGGCGTCATAATCCTTTTCATAAGTTGCCGGGCTTCGGCGACAGAAGCACCCTGGTAAATATCCATATCATCACCGGTACAAAACGCACGTCCGGCTCCGGTGAGCACAACAACTTTTACTTCCGGGTCTGATTCCACCTGGGATAAAACCTGCTCCAGCTCCTGATAGGATTCCAGAGATAATGCGTTAAGGCGCTGGGGACGGTTCAGGGTGAGGGCCCCAATACTATTGTATTTTTCAAAAGCTAAGGTGTTGAAGGCCATTCATTCCTCCCCTCGACCATCTATCGATGGCAAGTGCAATTCAGTCTTGTTTTCTCCCGAAAATAGACTCCCCATTCGTCATTGCGAGGAGCGAGCGACGAAGCAATCTCCACTTTTAGAGGAGTAATCGGCCTCAAGGTGATGAGATTGCTTCGCTTCACTCGCAATGACGAGTTGCACCCTATTTTCATTCTTCATGGTGCCCTGTGCAACCGGTCACGGGGGATTCCCTATTATTCTTTATCTTAGTATTGGTATTTGCCGTTCAATACCGGTAACGGTATATTTTAACATCAAATCTCCGGTTTGCTTATAGACAGACGAAAATCGGGCATCCAAACCCCTGAGCTCATTTAACCCAAGCAATACTCCATCCATGTTTTTATCGCTGGCGGACTTTTGTATACTCTGAATAATCCTGGCATTGTCCTGGACAGCTTTTTTGTACTCGGTAAAATGATTTTTCACTTCGTCGATATCCGCTAATGTTATACCATCAAGGCGACGCAAGGTTACTTGTAAAACATCCTGTGCCTGCCCGAACGCGTTATTTAAATTTTGAAAGCCCTCGGCGCTGGCTGATATTCCGGGAAACTCAATAGACTTTATGGCGCGATTGAAGTCGTTATCTATTTTTTTGAATGAACGAAGGTATTCTGTAACGGCTAACTTTTTTTGCTCCAATGTTTGGACCGATGTTGCACGGGAAGGCAATGAAGTAACTACCACAGAGCAACCTGGAATCACCAGAATAATAATGGTTATTAAGGCCAATAAATACTTTATCAATTATCAGACATCCTTATCCTTTGATTAACTGACGGGCAATGGTCATGCGCTGCATCTCTGACGTTCCTTCATATATCTCAGTAATCTTGGCATCCCGCATGTAACGCTCGACCGGGAAATCTTTAATGTAACCGTAACCGCCGTGGATTTGCACGGCTTTTATTGCGGAATGCATGGCAACCTCGCTGGCATAGAGCTTGGCCATAGCTGCCTCTTTAAGGAACGGTTTTTTCTGGTCTTTCAACCAGGCTGCCCGGTAGGTGAGAAGTCGGGCAGCATCTACAGCAGTGGCCATATCGGCCAGCATCCACTGGATAGCCTGGTGCTCAACAATTGGTTTGCCGAACTGCTGCCGTTCTTTGGCATAGCGTAGAGATGCATCCAGACATGCCTGGGCGATACCCAGAGCCTGGGCTGCCACGCTCACGCGGCTGGAGTCAATAGCCTCCATCGCAATATGGAAACCCTGCCCATCGGCGCCCAACCTGTTCTCCAGGGGCACGACACAGTTATCAAAAGCAAGCTGGGCAGTCGAGGAGGCCCGTATACCCATCTTTATTTCTTTTTTCACGACCGAGAACCCTTTAGTCCCCTTCTCCACCACCAACGCAACGATACCACGGTGTTTTAAGGATTTATTCTCAGTAGCAAAAACGCTGAAAAAGTCTGCTTCAGCTCCGTTGGTGATAAATACCTTGGTGCCATTGAGCACATAGTTGTTACCCTGACGAAGGGCGGTGGTCTCAAGCGCAGTGGCATCGCTGCCCGCCGCTGGCTCGGTAAGAGCGAAAGCCGCCAGTTTTTTACCCTGGGCGAGTGGCGTGAGGAACTTTTTCTTCTGCTCATGGGTGCCGGCGTTGTTAATGGGGTGGCTGGCCAGGGAAAGGGTGGCTAAATAAACCGCCGAAGTGCCGGCACAGGCTTTGGCAATTTCTTCGGTAGCAATAGCCGAGGTGATAGAATCACCGCCGCAACCGCCATAATCCTCAGAGATAGTAACGCCAAAGAGGCCCAGTTCCGCCATCTTGCGCACATTCTCGGCGGGGAACTCCTCCGCCTCGTCATAGTGGGCGGCATTGGGCGCTATTTCTTTAGTAGCGAAATCCGCCACCATTTTCTGAAACATAAGTTGTTCTTCGGTTAAAGAAAAGTCCACGGAGACCTCCTATCTAAGATTAAATCCCTTCCGACTTATCGTCCCGATTTATCGGGATTTAATAAAAGGGTCCAAGGGGATTTTCCGCACCCGAAATACAAAAAACTCCCTTAGCACCCAAACCAAGTCTACGATAAGTCCCACTTATGCAGAGATTAATTAGTCCTTATAGATCTGACCTCTTGGCCCGATACCATGTACAACTACTACCGAATTTTTATCATCAATCTCGTAAACTATGCGCCAGTCCCCTACCCGCACACTCCTCATGCCTTCAAGTTTGCCATGCAACCCCTTGCCCAGGAAAACGTTCCCAGAGATGTCCGTTAACACCTGAGACAACCGCTGCTCAAGTGCTGGCATTGCCTTTTCAAGCGCCTTTGAAGCATGTTTGCTGAGCTGTACCCGATGCACAACCGTTAATTTCCTTTGCCCGTGCTAAATGGAATGAATTCTTCGTGTCTGCCCTCTTTCCAGGCCTTCCGTGATGCTTCAATGGCCTCTGTCAGCTCCTTGTTGGCCAGAATCTCCATGGTCTCCTCCCATTCCTCTCGTTCTTTCAAGAAAGCAGCCAGGTCAGTCAACACTTTCAGTCGTTCTTCAGACAGGCCCTCTATCTCCTTCATCAACTGCTTCTTGACTACACTTGCCCTTGTCATGTCAGTTCCCCTTTCATTGCTCTCCACACATGGTACGGAATCCCCCCACCCCCTTTAGTAAAGGGGGCCAGGAGGATTCCGGTCAGAACACCAAAAACTCTCTCTGCACCCCGAAGACACCACGCAGCACATCACATATCTCCCCCAGGGTAGCATAAGCCTCTACCGCCTCCAGAATAGGCGGCATGGTATTCTCTTTCCCGCGGGCGGCTTGTCCCAACCTTTCCAAACAGGCCTTCACCTGCGAGTTATCTCTTTCCGCTTTAACTTTGGCCAATCTGTCCTTTTGCTTTTTACCCCCGGCGGGGTCTATCTTTAGTAATTCGCAGCTCACTGGTTGTTTAGAGGTAAATTTGTTAACACCAACCACCGTTTGTTCTCCGGTTTCGGTCTTTTGCTGGGCTTTATATGAAGCCTCCTGTATCTCCCGTTGCTGGAAGCCTTGCTCGATAGCAGCTACTGCCCCGCCCAAACTATCTATTTTATCTATGTATACCTGCGCTTCGGTTTCTATCCGGTTGGTCAAGGATTCCACCAGGTAAGATCCGCCCAGCGGGTCAACCACATCGGCCACACCGCTTTCGTAGGCGATAATCTGCTGTGTGCGCAGAGCAAGCTGCACCGATTCCTCGGTGGGCAGACATAGAGCTTCGTCATAGCACGAGACTGCCAGCGATTGTACTCCACCAAGTACCGCCGCCAGGGTTTGCACTGTAGCCCGGACAATATTGTTGTTCGGCTGCTGGGCCACCAGGGTAGAGCCGCCGGTCTGGATATGGGTGCGGAACATCCATGACCTTGGGTCTTTAGCGCCAAACTTTTCCTTCATAATCCTGGCCCACATACGCCGGACAGCCCGCAGCTTGGCTACCTCTTCAAAGAGGTTGTTATGGGTCTGGAAAATCCACGATATACGCCCGGCGAAGCTATCCACATCCAGCCCGGCATCTACCGCCGACTGCACATAACAGATGGCATTGGCCAGGGCAAAGCCTATCTCCTGGGCCGCCGTGGAGCCGGCCTCCCGGATATGATAGCCGCCGATGCTGATGGTGTTCCACTTGGGCACATACCGGCTGCAATACTGGAAGATGTCGGTAGTAAGGCGGATGGAGTGCCCCGGCGGGAATATGTATGTGCCCCGAGCGATATATTCTTTTAAAATATCGTTCTGGATGGTCCCATCCAGCTTTGACGGGTCAACGCCCTGTTTTTTGCCTACGGCGATGTACATAGCCAGCAGCACCGGGGCGGCAGCGTTGATGATGTCCTTGAACAGCAGTTCCATATCCTGGAGTGTGCACACCGGCACGCCGACCTTGCCCACCTCGCCCTGGGCCAGGGGATGGTCGGAGTCGTAGCCTATCTGAGTGGGCAAGTCGAAGGCCACAGAGAGGCCGGTCTGGCCCTGCTCCAGGAGATACTTATACCTCTTGTTGGACTCCTTCGCCGAGGCATAGCCGGCATACTGGCGCATGGTCCACAGCCGGCCGCGGTACATGTTGGGCTGGATGCCACGAGTAAAGGGGTATTCGCCCGGGTATCCCAGCGCCTGTTTATAGTCAATGCCCGTCAAATCCTCCGGGGTATAAATCGCATCCAGTTCCGCGCCCGATGAGGTGGTAAACGCGGGCTGGCGTTGGGGCGCCTTCTTCAACGTAGGGTTAA
>JACVQG010000101.1 GCA_015661045.1 Dehalococcoidia bacterium
AGTCTCCCACGAGAGTTCATTGTAGCACTTCCCTATATCCTCCAGGTAGTGGGCATCGCTATTTTTAAGCAGCAGGAGGTTGTGCTCCTGAGCGAACTGAATTATCTTATCTTTCTCCATATGCCAGTTGTGGCCGCCGTTTTCCATCTCGATTCCCTGTACCTTATCGCCGTTGAGGGTAAGAGTTCCGGGGTAACCAGGGTGAGCTATGAATCGAAAAAGGCAGTTGCCTGGCAGGTAGAGTTCTACTATCTCCGTAGGGCCGTAATCTATCTCCTGTCCAGGAATTATCAGGACAGTGTTGTCGAAGTGGGTCTCCACCACAGCCTTCACTTTCCGGGCAAACCGCTGCCGCGCGTGGTCGGTAATGGCTATGCCGTCCAGTCCCTTTGCTTTTATTGCAGCGACAATCCGGGCCACAACGTCTATGGAGGGATCGCTAAACCCTACCGCTTCCAGGCAATGGGTGTGGAGGTCCAGCTTTAGTTTTCGGTTGGCGATGGATGGGGATTCGGAAAGGAAGGATTTAGCCATCGGTTACCAGGCCTTTACCATCCTTCGCTCGTGGACAGCCACACATCTGATAGCATCCTGGGGGCATTCGCTCTGACACAAAAAACAGCTCTGGCAATCGCGCAGGTACGCTATGTACGCCTTCCTGGTGATCCCATCCAGACGCAGGACGTCCAGGGGACAAATATCCACACAAATGTTGCAGCCGTTACAGAGACGGACATCGATGTGCCTTATGCCCATTGTATTTCCCCTTTCTCCACATTCACTATACCGAGTTTCTGAGCTAACTGCCACATGTGGTTCAGGTTTTTTGTCCGTTCCACTTGATAGGGATAGCTTTGCAAAGGAACATCCCGGGTAATGAGCTTTACCCGTCCGTTATCCTGTCGGGCAACCACCCACTTGAGCCAGTTTTCGTTATCTTCATAGGGGAAGTCCTCTCGCAACAGCACGCGGGATTCGGTCCTGGCTAAGGCCATGCGCAGGTGAAGCTCAGCTACCAGCGCCAGATTCCGCACCTCATGGGCTATCCTCAGGTAGTGGGGGTCATACGCCCGCAGCATTGGCAACTGGTTATCCCTGATGTCCTCTACGGCCTGTAAAGCCCGGCGCATCCTTTCGCCGTGCCGGAGCAGCAACACATTATAGGGAATCACAGCCTCCTGGATAGCCAGAAGTATCTGGTCGGGCTCTATACCATAGCTACGTTGAAGGGGTTTGTAAGCCTCCTCCCTCAGTTGTTTTACCTGTTCTTCATCCAGAGATGGGGATGCCCCGCTACAGGCGAATTCGGCTGCCGATTTGCCGGCTGTGGCGCCCGAGGTAGCGGCTGAGGCCAGTCCTGTTGGCACCGCCTGGGGAGAACAGGCTTCACCGCAGGCAAATAGCCCCTGAAGAGTAGCCTCAAAACGCCGGTTAACCACGAGGCCCGGCCTGCCCAACGTGGCCATGGGCATCCATTCCACCGGCTGGGTAAAACGCTCATTAGCTACCAGGCCAACGCTTTCAAACATCTTCATAGCCAGCGGCAGTACGTCCTTGAGCCTTCGTATCTGTTCGGGGGTGAGGTGTGTCATATCCATGAACAGGGGTGCATTGCCCTGTTGGGCCTCCAGGCAAAACGCAAAGGCGAGAAAACGCAACCCTGCCCGTTCCTTGAGGGTCGGATTATATTTCTCCATAAAACGTTCGCCTTTAGCGTTAATTAAGCGTCCTCCCTCACCGACGAACTTGTTCATCCCCGGCCCAATATCGTAGCGGGCCGGCATGACATTTGTGGGAGCATCATTGTTATCGGCTCCACTCAATTCCGCCCCGGCGCGAAATGCCTATACCACGAATTACCGGTGGCGATGACAGTAGCGCCGGCTTTAAAAACATGGAGGTTGCCATCACGGGTGTTGAAACCGATAGCGCCTGTTACCCGTCCATCCCGGGTGAGTAAATCGGTGATGGTGATACGGTGGAGCTGAGTTATTCCCTTTCTGATAGCTGCCCGCGCCATAGCATCCATAAGCTGAGGGCCGTAAAAGCTGATAATCGGATAGCTACCCCGTCCAGCCCGCCTCTCCAGTTTACCCTCTGCCGTCCTGACGAACTCTACTCCGAGGCTGGCCATCTCCTGGGTAATATCCCAGCTTTGTTCAATGTGGTCTTGCATCAGGTCCTGCTGAGCAAGGAAGCCCTGGGCACGGGTCATGCGCTTGACGCGGTCGCCCAGGTCGTCTTCATCGGGGAAATAGGTGTGCATAACGCCAGCGGCAAAGCAGCTAGCCCCGGTTTTGCCCACCTTACCTTTATCCACCTGGACCACCCTGTTGGCGCCAGCCTCTTTGGCCCGGATGGCGGCGTATACGCCTGCCAGTCCGCCGCCAATAACAAGGACATCTATATCTTCATATCTTTTTTCAGCGGGCATCTAAACCTCTTTCACAAATTACAAAAAGGTGGACAATTGTATTGCCGCTACACCCTGGTCATTGCCATTTTAAAATGAATAGGCAGTGTGGCATTGTTGGACATTAACCTTATGCCTACGAAAGGTAATGGGCCAGATCTCCCCCTTTTGCGAAAGGGGGATAAAAGGGGGATTTTCCTGTTACATAAATGGAGAAGGGAAATCCCTCTCAGTCTCCCTTTGACAAAGGGAGAGGGTAAATGTCGCCTCACTTACAGAAATGTTTCACCAATTTGGTGAAGGAACTGCTCCTTTAACAAAGTTCAATGGGTGGTGGATTTTAGGCGGCTGGTCATGTTGACATTTTACCAGGTAACGATAATAGGTCGCTCCGGGGTGAATCTTACTGGCTTGGAAGGGTATCTGTCAACGGTCTTAACTACGCTACCCCCAACCGCTGAGCTTTATTCAGGGCAAACGTTAAAATCAGCAGTTTTCCGCCTCAGCCGCGTGGCTTTGACAATAATTTCTGGTTAAGTTTTTCCTGCTCGTCTTTCCACAGACCTTTTTCTTTGAAGTACTTGACAGCTCCCGGTTGTACCGGCGAGGCAATGACACTTATAGCCCGCTCCGGCGTCCACCATTTCATGAGAGGGTGCTTGTCCTTGTATTCATCATAATGAGAAAAAACGGTATTGAGAAATGTGTAAACTGTATCCGGCTCCAAATCCGCCCTGCCGGCCATCCCGCAGGGATAGAAAACATACGGCATGTCACTTTTATTTATGCCATCCCCCTTCTCCCATATTCCCGGATGTATCTCAGGGAACCGCTCTTGAGCCTTCTGCACTATTTCTTTAGGCACCGGAACGCCGTACAGGGGTTTGGTGCGGTCAAGCTCAACAATGGGCAGCACAGTGGGGATGTACCACACTCCAATAGCTTTGCCGTCCTGGATGCCTTTGGTAGCCTCATTGACATCAGCGTAGGTGAGCATTTCCAAATCTTCTGGCTTAACACCAGCCTCTTTAAGAATAAAGGGCACCAATTCATTAATTATGCGCATGCCTTTCATATAAACATAAACCTTCTTACCTTTGAGATCGGTAAGACTTTTAACGTTGGGGTCAGTTGTGTTGAATCCATAGGGTTGATCCTGTCCAATAGCCACCTGCATCACTGGATGAGGCCCCCCCTGGTCTTTCCAGTAGAACTCCCCGTAGTAGGCATCTCTAACATCGGTGGTGCTACAGTGAATGGCCAGGTCTATGTCTTTTGTTTTCATAAGAGGTATCCAACGGGCCGCTGCCCCGGAAGGCTCAACAGCAATTTTCGTGCCGGTATACTTACTGATAACCTCGGAGAAGGCGCTGGCAACAATATAACTGGTGGTGCCCACTCCAGCGGTCGCAATAGACATCACGGGTGGTAATTTGGCTGCCGGGGTTGAGGTTGGAGTAGCAACTACACGCGTTGGTGTCGGAGTGGCAAGTAACGGAGTGGCTGCCAGCGGCGTTGCCGTTGGCGCCGGGGCAGGTTTGGAAGCGCACGCACCCAATAGTAGAGCCAGGATTATGGGGAGAGTTAACCAGACAATTTTTTGTTTCGCCATGTAGCACCTCCTTAATATTTACCTGGAACCACTGATTATATCTTTACAGCGTATTTGTTTAAGGAGAACCCCCGTAAGTCGGACCTTCAAATGACCTACGCGTGTACTGAACCCTCTCAGGCTGCTACTAATATTTTAAAAGCATATGGTATATTATGTTAAGTGACCAATATCCAGGTTATGTTCAGCTTACTACAAAAGGTAGTCGTCAAAGGAAATTCCTTTGACATTCGGAAGCGGTGTAAAAGATAGAACGTCTGGAAAATAATGAGGCAAAGTTACTCCTAATCTATGTGGTTGTCAAGTTTGTGAACAATATCATTTGCGCAGGGGACCTGAATCAAACGAACGTTATTCGGAGAGATTTGAGCCGGCTAATAGAGTAAAGAGACTCCTGGCTCCTTGAGCTATCTATTTATATCTGTGCAAGTCTGCCCTTCAGATAGTCGATAACTGCTACAGGGGAGGGATCTATTCCATAGAGAAGCGCCAGGTAATAGCTGGTGTAGTCGCCCAGCGCTATCAGGCTCATCATCTGACTTAACGGACTTTGCCCTTGTCCGTCCAGTATCTGGTGGGGCACTTTCCTCTGAGCTAAAATCTCACTGGTTATCTGGCAACGGAGCTGGATTCTGGGATTAAGCAGTGGTGAACGCAAGATTGTTATAAAAATATGAGCGCCTAGCTCAGCAGGGAACTCGTAGCCAACCAGGGCGTTATGATTTAGCTCCGGCAAGACCTCGTAAAATGCCCACGCCTTAGAATTCTCGTTAATTTGAGTCTTCCATCTCCTGGCTACCGAAGCCAGAAAACCGCCACCATAGGTAACCGCCAGGCGGCCAAAGAATTGGTTAGCTAACCGTTTCGCGGGATTATTATCCAGCGGTACATCTTTTCCCAGAGAATTTGCCTGGGACTTTATAATAGATAGCATTTCTTCCATATCGGCTGCTTTGTCCTTAACCAAGCCAAGGTTATTGAGAATACCCAGTAACCCAATGAAGCTGTATCCCAACGCAGCCCGGGGAGGCGCTGCATAATCAATAGACAGGACCGGGATACCCAGAGCGGTAGCTTTTTCCTTCAGGCTTCCGCCGGAGGTTATGGCCAGTTTTCTGGCGGGGGTTTTTAAGGCCGCTTCGTAGGAAGATAGAGTCTCTTCAGTGGCTCCTGAATAGCTTGCAAGAACAATGAGAGTATTGCGGTCAATGTTTGGAGGCAAGCCATAGTCCCGGTGTACCACTAATTCCAATCCATCCAGAGCCGCCAGCCCGGCCACCAGGTCTCCGCCAATAGCCGAACCTCCCATACCGGCAACTATCACCTTATTTACCCTGCGGTAGGGAGCCGGTATGGTCAGTTGTTTAGCTTTTTCCCACGCTTGCTGGCATTGTTCCGGTAAACGCTGGAGATGGGAGAGCATTTTATTTTTGTCCAGGTTAGCATAGGTCTTGGGGTTGTCTAAATTAATCATTTTTATACTCCGACAAGGTTTTTTCCTTCAGCTAACAGGTTTTCCACGTTGGCCGGGCTGGAGCTTTCCGCATAAATTCTTAACAAAGGCTCTGTGCCTGATGCACGAATCAGAAGCCAGGACTTATCGGCTAAATGAAAACGCAATCCATCCGGGGTATCCCGCCCTGTAACCTTCAGGCCGGCCAGACTCTTTGGGCGTTTGGCCGATATCTTGTCCATTATTCCATCCCGTTGCTGAGGAGAAAGGGTTATATCAGAGCGGTTATAGTAATGCGGCCCCACTTTTTTATATAGATATTCTATAAGCTGGCCGGGGGTTTTACCCATTCCCACCATCAAATCCAGGAAGTAAAGTCCAGCCAGGATTCCATCCCGCTCCAGCACATGTCCCCGGAACCCATAGCCACCGCTCTCCTCTCCACCTATAAGAGCATTATGTGCCTCCATTAATGGCGCCACATATTTAAAGCCCACAGAAGTCTCCATTACCGGCACGCCATATATCTCTCCCAGGCGGTCGAGCATAGTGGTGGAGGTAATTGTCTTGATAATGGCCCCTTTCTGTCCCCGCACCTCCAGGAGATAAAGAGCCAGCAAGGCAAAAACCTGATGGGGCGTCAGGAATTGTCCCTGTTCATCCACTACGCCCAGACGGTCGGCATCGCCATCGGTAGCCAAACCCACCATAGCTCTCGATTCCTTTACGGCACTGGCCAGTTCTACCAGATTACGGGCTATCGGCTCCGGATTATGCATTCCAGGGAATAGCGGGTTGCGTTCACCGTGGATTTCTGTCACCTTTGTCTTAGCGCCCTGAAGTAATGTATTAAAATAACCCATACCCGCCCCGAACATGGCATCTGCGACCATGGGAATGCCGGCCAGGCGTAACCTGGGCAGGTTAATCAATCCCACCAGGTGGTCCATATATCCGGGAGCCAGGTCTATGTCCACAACCAGACCACTGGATCGGGCCTGCGTTAAAGGCAATATCTGGACTTTGCCCCCTGATTGTATCCGGACAATACTCTTCTCCAGTTCTTCAGTAACCTCAGGAGGTGCGCTTGTTCCCTGGGCAGTCTTTATCTTAAACCCATTCCATTGAGCAGGATTGTGGCTGGCAGTGATAATGATGGCTCCGGCGGTTTTTTGAGCCAGAGCGCTATAGCTGATAACCGGCGTAGGAGTAGGTTTAGTGCACAAATACACCTTTACTCCATTCCCTGCCAAAACCTCCGCACAGGCCGCTGCGAAATCCTCAGAGGCAAACCGGGTATCGTAGCCAATAATTATTCCCTTCTTGCTTTGCTTGGAACGCTTGAGGTAACTGGCAACGCTCTGGGCGCAAGCCCGGACATTATCAAAGGTGAAATCCTCGGCGATGATAGCCCGCCAGCCATCGGTGCCAAATTTAATTGAAGATGGCATATCTAAGACCCCTTTTTCAGCAATAAAAAAACCCCCAGCATCGTAGATACAATCCACAAACGCCGAGGGTTTCATTCCCTTTTTTATATAATAACATACATTACTATCCCCTGTCAATAAGGTGAATCTGAAAAACTAAAAAGACAGCGTCCCCGGCTCCAATTTCTTCCCCGGCCACACCCTGATAGCCTGGCCCAGCCGGTTGCCCTCCCCTATCTCAACCCCATCGCCCAGAACACATCCACCTACTATCCAGCAATGACCGGCTACATTGCAGTTGGCCGCTAAAATTGAGTCTTTTAAATTTACCTCCACGCCCACGTGCACACCCTCCCATAATACGGCGCCCTCTATAACCGATCCCTCATCTACCTGACACCCGTCGCCCAATACAGCCGGGCCGATTATACGCACACGAGGGCCAATTTTGCAATTTTTACCAATCAACACCGGGCCTGTTATCTGAACAGAAGGATGTATGCTGCAACCGTCTCCAATACCACCCACCACACCACCATCCCTTCCATCCCTGGCCATTTCATGAAGCAGGTCGTGGTGCAATTTCAGGTATTTTTCAGGAGTGCCCATATCCGCAAACCTTTTCACCTTGCTTTAACAGTAAAGGAAATAAGCCCTGCTCGAACATATAGAAGGTTTGCGTGGGGATAAGTTTGAGCACTTCGGGCTCGATAATATAAACCCCGGCGTTTATCATGTTAGTGGTTACTTCATCCCAGCCAGGTTTCTCTACAAAACGCCGGACCCTTCCGCTATTGTCTGTTTCTACCACACCAAACGCCGTCGGGTTTTCAACAGCAGTTAGGGCAATTGTGACTGAAGCCTTTTCCCTCTTATGGAAAGCATACATATCTCTCAGGTCAATATCAGTAACGATATCCCCGTTGAATACGTAAAAAGCTTCCCCATGCAGATGTGGTTCAACGTTCTTCACAGCGCCGGCGGTCCCCAGGGGCGTACTCTCCACAACATAGGTTAAATGCGAGTCCCGCTCCCCTACGCCATCGAAGTATGCTTTAATCCGGTGGGGTAGGTAGCCCAGAGCCAGAATGACTTCCTTAATCCCATGCTTTTTCAGGTAATCGAGGTTATGCTCCAGGTATGGTTGATTAAGGATTGGGACCATAGACTTAGGAGTATTGACTGTTAACGGCCTTAGCCGGGTGCCCTCACCCCCTACCAGAATAACCGCCTGCACAGGTATGACTCCTATTCGCCCAGGCCGGCATCAGCCCTGAGAATCGGCGCTTTATCGGTCCTCTCCCATGGCAAATCCAGATCGTCCCGCCCAAAATGGCCGTATGATGCGGTAGGCCGATAAATAGGCCGCCTTAAATCCAGTTGGTGAATGATTCCTCCCACCCGCAGGTCGAAGTGCTCCCGTATCAGCTTCAGGATAAGTTCATCGCTGACCTTACCCGTCCCGGCTGTCTCGATTGATATAGACAGGGGATGAGCTACACCGATGCAGTAGGAAACCTGTATTTCGAGGTAATCGGCCAGGCCAGCAGCGACAACATTTTTAGCCACGTACCGTGCGGCATAGGCGCCGGAGCGGTCAACTTTAGTGGGGTCCTTGCCGGAGAAAGCGCCCCCTCCGTGCCGGGCGAATCCACCGTAGGTATCCACCAGGATTTTGCGCCCCGTCAGGCCGGAATCGGCCACCGGTCCGCCAATAACAAAGCGTCCGGTTGCATTTACGTAATACTGTGTCTTCTTATCGAGTAAATGCGGCGGAAGAACTGACTTTATAACCTGCTCCATTATGTCGTCTTCCATGGCGACCCTGTTTACATCAGGGTCATGTTGGGCGGCGATAACCACCCTATCTATCCTTACCGGCGTCCCTTTGCAATACTCCACTGTTACCTGTGATTTGCCATCGGGGCGAAGATAGGGAAGCGTTCCATCCTTCCGCACCTGGGCCAGACGCCTGGTCAGCTTATGGGACAGGTAAACCGGCAACGGCATAAATACCGGGGTCTCCGTTGTGGCAAAACCCACCATCATGCCCTGGTCGCCAGCGCCTAGCTTTAGTAGCTCATTGACAGCGAACTTAGCATCTCTGGCCTCCATGGACTTATCTACGCCATTAGCAATGTCTTTCGACTGCCCTTTGAGCGATACCATAACGCCGACATTCATATAATCAAAGCCATACTCCGGTTTGGTATACCCCGTGTCCCGTATGACGTCACGAACTATATCGGCGACTTCTACATAGCAATCAGTGGAGATTTCCCCCATGACAATTACCAGGCCGGTGGTCGTAGCTGTTTCGCAGGCTACCCGGGCCGTGGGGTCTTTGGCCAGAATAGCATCTAATACACCATCAGAGACCTGGTCACAAAGCTTATCAGGGTGTCCTTCCGTCACCGATTCCGAGGTGAACAAGAAAGATTGAGATTCCATAAAACTTAACGACATCATACCTCCTCTTAATATAAAACTAAAACCTGATCAATCGCCCATTATTTACTGCGTCTTAACTATTTACCCATAAAATACTTAAATCTTAAAATGTAAGCACCAAATCCTATTCTCTTTAGTCATTCCCGAGAAGTCGGGAATCCAGAGGAGACGGGGGATTCTGGATTCCCAATCAAGTTGGGAATGACATTAGCATTTTTGGTTTCGGTTTGTCCGTGTTAGAAATTAGTGCTTAGAATTTCCCCCTTTATGTTCCTTTCTCCCAGCTTCCTAAATACTCTTCTTGTTCCGGCGTTAATTTGTCTATAGAAATTCCCATTGCCTGGAGCTTTAGCCTGCCAACTTCCTTGTCAATCTCCCAGGGCACCGGATACACATTAGCCGCCAGTTTGCTTGTCTTCTGGGACTTTACCAGGTGTTCAACCGATAAAGCCTGGTTGGCAAAACTCATATCCATAACACTGGCTGGATGCCCCTCGGCTGCCGCCAGATTGATCAATCTACCTTCTCCCAGCAAGAAAAGGTGACGTCCATCGGGCATTGTATACTCATCCACAAAAGGACGGACCCTGCGTTTGCTCTTAGTCAGCTTTTCCAGTGCATCAATATTAATTTCTACATTGAAATGGCCACTATTGGCCAGAATAGCTCCATCTTTCATAGAGGAAAAATGGGCTTTGTCCAGGACATGCGCATTACCCGTTAAAGTAATAAATATATCCCCTATAGCGGAAGCGTCCTTAAGCGGCATTACTTGATATCCATCCATCACCGCTTCCAGGGCTGTTATCGGTTCTATCTCAGTTACAATAACATGTGCTCCCAGACCCCTGGCGCGCATCGCCACACCACGTCCACACCAGCCGTAGCCACAGACGACCACCCGCTTCCCCGCCCACAAAATATTAGTTGCCCTGGTAACGCCATCTATAGTACTTTGCCCTGTGCCATATCTATTATCGAAAAAG
>JACVQG010000102.1 GCA_015661045.1 Dehalococcoidia bacterium
AGGATCATGTGTATCCCTATCACAGAATATTAAATTAAAACAATACTCTCCATTTTGAAGTTGAGCTCCCAATATTCGCGCAAGAAAAAGTGGTTCAGGAATACCTCGATTAGGAACCCCCCTAATTCTATCACGATAAGGATATGTATCCTCTAAAAACCATCTCCTATCTGTCAAAGTTCGAATGAATGGACTTGGGCCTACCACATACTGTGTTTCCTGACCTGATCCAAAGAAAGCTCCAAATATACCATAAGAATATATTTCAGTATTTGATAATTCTGTGAGGAGATCTCCACCATTTAAACTCCTTGTTTGTGGGGGTGGTGATATTTTTTTCCTCTTCGCTATAAACTCATGAAGTTTTTCAACTCCCTGACCCATATAGTCCAAATCTTCAATAAATTGTGCATGCCAAGCTTCGCTGGATTGTACCTTATGCAGCAGACGAATCAAATGATCAACGTGTTCACGGTATTCCTTTGAATGCCGTTTAAGAGAGGGAATATTCTCTAGCAAACGAATAACTATAGGCTCTATTCGTTCAACATGAAATTCCAATTCCTCTAATTCTTCTTTACAATGGAGACATATTCGTTTTTTTGTAACGGGGACAAAGTGTCTTCCACATAGAACGCAGTACCCACCTCGCCGTGTTTGACCGAGACACTGGTTAAACTCGGGTCTCATTTCGCGATGTTTCATTGCTGTCTGTATGGTGGTTTCGGCCGCAGCTAAGACATCGGTTTGATATTTCCCCTCATTACCATCATGGAATAACATCCCTTCTCCTCGCATTCATTTTTTAGGCGCTAAACTTTACGCTCTGTTTATCCAGGTCGAATTAATTTTTTATTTACATTCCCGACTCATGTATCTTATGGTAGTGAAGTTACACTGAGGTGAAAAATCAACATGCAATTATTACAAATTACTGACAAACTGGAAGGTAGCGCCCTTCCATAAGAACAAAGAGCTTAGATGATATCTGGTGGGACCAGAAGGGACGTAAATAAAAGGGTTTTCCTAAACCGCGTGTCGGGCGTTCGAGTCGCCCCGGGGGTACCATATTTTAAAGCTAAAATTGACATAGGGGTCCCCGACCAAATACCTTCGCAAGTATAACTTCCAGTAACTGTGGAACAGTCCTCTTTTCTGGCCACTTGAACATAACCCAAAACTGTACTGGCAAATATAGGAGAAATGACACTTTCTAACTGCCGTTCCATAGGTGCAATCGCTTGCGTCTAATCAGGGGTGGTGCTATTATTGGCGCACTAAAGGGACTTATTATTTTGATCAGGAAAGACGGTGTCTATTACAGGGGTTATCCATCTGTTGGGGGTACAATGCCTGACTGCGATTGGCCTGGAAACGATGAATTGATGAAAAGATACCACGATGAGGAATGGGGAAAGTCCAACCATTCCGATAGGGTCCACTTTGAATTCTTGATACTCGAAGGAGCGCAGGCCGGCTTAAGTTGGAAGACAATCCTGCATAGACGCGAAGGCTACAAAAAAGCCTTCTATAACTATAACTGGGACAAAGTTGCCTGGATGACGGAAAAGGATGTAGAGCGATTGCTTAAGGACCCTGGCATTATCCGCAACCGGATGAAAATCAACTCTGCAATCAACAATGCTAAGAGATTCATTGTGATAAGAGAGGAATTTGGATCTTTCGACAAATATCTCTGGCATTTTACCGATGGCAAGGTTATAAACAACAAGCCGCAGTCATTGAAAGAGTTGCCCGCAACAACGGAATTGTCAGAAAAAATCAGTAAGGACTTGAAGATGCGAGGCTTCAGCTTTGTCGGTTCCACTGTCATCTACGCCCATTTGCAGGCAGTCGGCGTAGTCAATGATCATTTGGCAGGCTGTAGCTTAAAATAATTAACTTCGAATTGTCAGCAATAATAGAGTACCGTTGAGAGTCGAACTCTCCCTGAAACGCGAGTTGAAGGGATTCACGGCTGGTGTTTTCTCCAGTATAATCCGCGTTATGTGGCACAGGTTGCCACATTACCCCGTTTTGGTGTAGCCTTAGCCGCCACCAGTTTAACGCAAAATTTTATCAATACGACAATCACGTATGGCATGCCACAATAAACCCCGGTGAAGTGGGCAGGCATAACCGGGGATTTCAGGCGTAGTTGCTCTTTGGTTAAGCTAAGATTGATTAATCTGAGTTAAGGCATTAAATATAGATAATATTAAGATAACTATAAAGCATCTATAAGTTATCTGTCAGGCATTACGAGCATTTTAACCGTTTCCCGTGTTTAATCCACGAGGCGGAAAATATTCTGGTCTTGGACATTTGGTCTCTTACTGTATGGCATTTAGCTCCTCAGATATCGAGGTCCCAGTTTCAACCAGTTGAAGTGTAATCCTGTTTGCAGGCTGATTACAGTTGCATAACCGCCGGGGATAGTGTATGATGTTAAAAGTTAGGCAAGTTTAGGTTACATATACTTTTTCAAATCGTCCCTAGTTTGTTCACGATTTCCGCTGAGTATTCGCTGACCCAGACTCTAACAATAAAACAAATAGGAGTGGTCAGTGAGTTTTCAAGACAAGTCTATCCAGTGTGCCGATTGTGGGATCAATTTCACCTTTAGTGCAGGTGAGCAAGAGTTCTTCAGTTCTAAAGGCTACACTAACGAGCCCCGGCGCTGTCCCACCTGCCGTCAGGCAAAGAAATCCGAGCGCAACGGAAATGCAGGTTATGGAAACGGCGGTTATAGCAGTGGCGGGCGAACACCTTCACGCGAGATGTTTACTGTAACATGTGCGCAGTGCGGCAAGGATGCACAAGTCCCGTTTCAACCACGTGGTGACAAGCCCGTCTATTGTAGCGATTGCTTTCGCAAGGTAGCAGTTAGCAGATAAAGCTTCTTTCAAAGAAGCCGGGACTAAGTCGAAACCAGGCAGAATAAATATTCTGCCTGGTTTCTTTTTTTGCCGCTGAGAGTGGTTTGAGCCGTATCCAATGACAAATAAAGGAGCATAGGCTCTTACATGGTTTTATAATAATACAATTGGACATCCTCAAAGGCTTCTATTAAAATAGCAACAATGTGAAATAATCTGAAAAGGAGCTTAACATGCCCCAGTTTAGTGTAAACGCCAACCGCCTGGATCCGTATAAGAACTTCAAGTTCCGGGTTAAATGGGATGGGAAATATATCCCCGGAGTTAGTAAAATAACCGCCCTCAAAAGGTCTACGGAGCCGGTTATACACCGCGACGGCGATGATGCGAGTAATTCACATTTATCACCCGGTACCTGGAAGTTCGAGCCAATCGTCATGGAACGAGGGATTACGCATGATGCTGAGTTTGAGAACTGGGCTAACCTCAGCTATCGCGTTGGCGGCGCTATATCCCTCAAGAATTTCAGAAAAGATATCTATGTAGAATTGCTCATCGAGCAAGGGGTGGTGGTGAAGGCATTTAAGGTCTATCGTTGCTGGGTATCGGAATATCAGGTCTTGCCAGACCTCGATGCTAGTTCCAATTCGGTGGCAATCGAGTCAGTAACACTTGAGAACGAAGGGTGGGAAAGAGACACGGCTGTTGCTGAACCCGCTGAGACCTGATTTCGGTCATAGTCGATTGCCGGATATTCTACCAGGCGTAAGGGGTTCCCACAAGGTACTACGAGTTTAATATAACGGAAAGCCTCGGGCCAGCTATGCTGTCCGGGGCTTTTTTTATTTTTGCTATCATGATGCTCTTCAATCTGATAGCATTAGAAGCTTTTTCTTGTAGAAAGCCAATTATGACATAGGATGATGGGCGGGCCTATTTTACAAATAAAGATTAAAAATCTCTGTTCCGTTGATGAAGACTATAGCTAAACTCCAGTATACAAGCAACATGTAAAGCGACACGGAGTACAGGGCAATATTAAACGATAACCTGGAGTGATGCCGGTACATCTTCCACAAGAAGCAAGCAGCAATGGCCGCACCTATTAGTTTTACAACCAGGAAAGAATCTTTGGTTACCCATGCCTGTAGCAGGGGATTCATTTCATGTGCATACCCCTGCTCAATAAGGAACCTGCTAATTACGCCATCGGCAGCCCCCAGGGCTATTAAAGTGCCTAGCAGGCATCTGAACTGGCGATGCCGCTTGTCCATGTTTCCCTCTGTTTTCGGCTTGGTTTCTGGATTTTTCATATTTTATGGAACTATTGTAAAGAAATTGGCCATAAAAATAAAGAACGAGGCGGTTAATTATCAGTATTATTTGCATAAAGTTGTGTCGAATTACCATAACTATCTAAACGGACGAATTTACAGGCACTTTAAAGGCTGGTTCACTTTTTTTGCAATTGAAGCTGTGGTAGTGGTATGACTATCTTGAAAAGTGATACAATTGTCTGCACCAGCCAGCCGGGACGTAACGACGAACGTCTCTTGATCGAATGAGGATTCGGCAAAGTAATGCCTTCTAATATTATATTTAAAGGAGTGAAGGGTAAATATGAGCGCTGAAATGCCGGAGATCGGGAAAATATCGCCCGATATTTTTAGTGAACTGATATTACCGAGGCTCGGGGCCAGAAACGATAAGATTCTCGTCGGCCCTCAACATGGTGTGGATGTAGGCATAGTCGAAATCGGGGGTAAGGCAGTCTCATTCACCTGCGACCCAGTGTTCATTGTTCCTCAGTATGGCTGGGAAAGGGCTGCCTGGTTCGCTATCCATATCATCGCCTCGGACTCCGTAACCAGCGGTCTGAAGCCAAAGTACCTGTCCATAGACCTCAACCTGCCCATGGAAATGACCAAGAAACAACTCGAAATTATGTGGACGGTCATGCACCAGCAATGCGAGCAGATAGGCATCAGCGTTATTACCGGCCACACAGCCCGTTACGAAGGCTGTCAGTACCCAATGGTCGGCGGGGCTACAATTACCGGAGTGGGCGAGTTGAATGAATATGTTACCCCGCGCTTTGCCAAAGCCGGGGACAAGCTCATTATCACCAAGGGGCCGGCGATTGAGGCCAGCGGCATCTTCGCTACCATGTTTCCCGGGCTTCTCGAAGAAAAGTTCGGCCCTGATTTTGCAAACCGGGCCAGCAGGCTTTTCTATAAGATGTCGGTGGTGGAAGATGCGCTGACAGCTATAACTGTAGGGGTAAGGGATAACGGGGTAACGGCTTTGCACGATGCCACCGAGTGCGGGATATGGGGTGGTGTCTATGAGGTGGCTCAGGCTGTGGGGCTGGGAGTAAGGATCGAAAAGGAAAAGATAGTTATCGAAGACTGCGTGCCCGAGATATGCCGGCTATTCGATATTGACCCTTATGCCTCGATTAGCGAGGGAACGCTTATTATAACCTGCCGCCCGCACAAAGCAGACAAAGTGGTGGATGTCCTGGCTAAGAAAGGCATCAACTCTTCGGTTGTGGGCGAGCTTACCGAGGTGAAGAAAGGTATGGTACTGGTAGAAGGGGGTAAGGAGAAAAAACTGCTGCATCCCATCGTTGACCCGTTCTGGAGGGCCTTCTACGACGCCAGTAAAAAGTACTCCGCATGAAGCTTGCGCCAGTTGAATATGGAGGCATGTTTGTGCGGTAATGGTTACACTAATATCAAGATAGCTTTACTTCTGGCCGCTGGATTTACATCTATGCGGGAAGTGGTTATGAATATTGGACCTGTTGGGATAGGTTGGGTGAACCCCAACCCTGACAACTCCACGAGTTGGTGATCGCTCATCTCCTCGACCCAGGTGCAGGCGCGGTCTCCTTATGGGAAACTGCTGAATGAGTGGAACTCTTTAT
>JACVQG010000103.1 GCA_015661045.1 Dehalococcoidia bacterium
AGCTAATGAGCTAGTAATTAAGGGCCAGGCAGCTAAAGCAGCCGCCCGCAAAATGGCTTTTCTATCCTCCGAGATAAAGAATCGGGCATTGCTTAATATAGCTGAGGCTTTGGTTTCACAAGAAACAGCTATCCTGACAGCTAATAAGAAGGACTACGAAGAGGGACTGGCTTCGGGAATGAGCGAGGCCCTCCTGGACAGGTTGCTCCTTAACCACAACCGCCTTCAGGGCATGGCTAACGATATAAAAGCAGTGGTCGCGCTCCCTGACCCAGTAGGGGAGATGATCGATATGCGTACCCTGCCCAATGGACTTATAATCGGCCGCAAACGGGTGCCGCTGGGAGTAATCGGCACTATATATGAAAGCCGGCCCAATGTAACTGTGGATATATCTGTTCTATGCCTCAAATCGGGTAATGCGGTAATCCTGAGGGGGGGCAAGGAGGCAACGAATTCCAATGATGCCCTGGCACATGCCGTCCAGGTTGCAGCCTATAAGGCTGGCGTCCCTGAAGGGGCGGTTCAATTTATTGAATCAACGGACCGGGCATTAGTCGGCCAGATGCTCAAGATGAAGGATACGATAGACCTGTTAATACCGCGAGGTGGGGAGGGGTTAATCCGCTTTGTCCGGGATAACGCCAGTATGCCGGTGGTGGCTGGTGGTATCGGAGTCTGTCATACCTATGTGGACAGCAGCGCCGACATAGCTAAAGCAGTGGCTATCGTGTATAACGCCAAGGTGCAGCGGCCAACCGTATGCAACGCCCTGGATACAGTGCTGGTTCATCGGGACATAGCCGAACGCTTTCTGCCCCGGCTGGCCTACGAACTGGGCAAGGCAGGGGTGGAGGTCCACGCCGATGAAAAGGCATTATCTATTTTTAAACAGGAGAATGCTGTAAAGGCCGTCCCCGCAAAACCGGAGGATTGGGGTAAGGAATTTCTGGCTCTCATCGCTGCTATCAAAGTAGTGGACTCACTGGACGAGGCTATTGCCCATATTGACCGTTATGGCTCAGGACACTCGGAAGCGATTATTACCGAGGACTATTCGGCGGCGCAACGCTTCCTCAACGAGGTGGATGCGGCCTGCGTCTATGTTAATGCCAGCACGCGATTCACCGATGGGGGGCAATTCGGGCTGTGGGCGGAGGTGGGTATCTCTACTCAGAAGCTTCATGCCCGTGGGCCGATGGGACTAAAGGAGCTTACCAGCTACAAGTGGATTATATACGGACAGGGTCAGGTGAGGCCGGTGTGATTATCTTTATAAACTTACCATACCCTAGCTGAAATTTACAGTAGGGAATAATTTTCTGTGTGTAGACCAGCTCGGCAGAACGCTTCGTTCGGGACCAAAAAGATACCTGTCCAAACGGCCAACCCTGACCATCATAAAAGAAGCCTTCCGAAAGTTATGCTATGACACATTCCACGCTCTCCACACCTTATTGTTTTGCTCCTAAATATTGAATGTAGTCTATAGATGAATAATTTAGGGCATATACTGGTAACTTTTTTCCACTCTTTTGCTTAATGAAGTCTTCCTCTGTAAATACGTATAGACGATTCCCATTGATCATAATTATCCTGAGATATTTACTTTGTTTTTGTGTTTCTGATGACTGTGCGATTTCAGTTGGCAAGTCCGTTTTTGCTACTATTACAACTGTTGAAAATCTGGGGATATCGTACCTTGCCTGTGACTCAGCGATCATGCCAACAGAGAATATATAGAATGTGGAAAGTACAGCGACGCTGGCTATTAGTTGCGCCAGCCCAAAATTGGAATAGTTTTGGGAATATAGCAGCTTCAAAAGTTGGTTCCCAAAGAAAGTTACTGTACCTACTCCAAATGCTAAAATTGAAGCGGAATAGACGCCCGAAATTGGGATATTGTTCCAATAGTTCGAAATCAAGGATATTAACAAGAAGACAGCAGTAAACAATGACATTATGGTAAAAGCAACGTTCTTACAGGCATCGGAAGGGTTGTCGGCATAAATAAGGCGCGCAAGTTTAACGAATGACAGCCTTTCTTTTGTTTCAGCCACTTTCCTAATCTCTCCGATGCGAGTGAGGCTGAAACCCCAAAAATAGTTATTTACGATATTATAGTGGAGCAGTTCAATCCAAATACCGATTTGAAGGGCAAAAATCAGCGGCAACAAACTATAAGAAACATATTCCTGTACAGTAAAACTTATAGCGCCGTTGGGAATACCAAAGAACTCGTAGTATTTTCTAGCGTAGAGGCTTCCAAACACATATGAGAAGCCAGTCAACATCGCGATAATACTCGAAATAGTTATATAGGTACCGATCTTGTCCTTTGCTCCGCTTTCGGTCCCGTTCACCTTGACTCAATCCTCCATCCTCGAATAAGCTGAAGATACACTAAGCCGAGGTTCGCTTCAATAGCCCACTCAGTTCTCCGTAGATGACCGCCAGGCTTGGACCAAGAATCATATGCCCGAGAGGTGGGCATCTCCACTCAAAAGCTTCACGCCCGTGGGCCTATGGGGCTTAAAGAACTTACCAGCTACAAGTGGATAATATACGGGCAGGAGCAGGTGAGGCCGTAACATAATTAGAAGGTTAGTTTTTATCACCAACACCTGCACACTGGCTTCTCTCAGAAGGACTCGCTGCACCAGCTAGACAACCTTAATAGCCATGCACTCATGCTCCCCGGCCAGGATATCCTCTTTGGCTGCCGCTTCTACCCTTATAAAAAACCACCAATGCAATAATTAGCAACCTCAAGTTTGCATTGACGTAATATAACAATATTGTTATATTTATGGGGTGTCGGACCTTTGTCCTGCTGCATGGCTTTACTAAAAAGTCCGGCCCGATACCAAAGCGAGACATGGAGCTAGCCCAAGGTAGACAAGCAGACTATTTATCCAGGGAAAGGTGAAAGCTATGGACTGGAAACAGCATAAAAAGCAACTTCTGAAAGACCCTGAGTTTAGGAAAGAATACGAGTCGCTTGAGCCGGAGTATCAACTGGCAGCGGCGTTAATCAGGCTGCGTCTGGCAAAAGGACTGACTCAGGAACAACTGGCCAGTTTATTAAATACGAAGCAGGAGAGCATAGCCCGACTGGAGGGTGGTTCTTCTTTACCATCTTTGTCTACCGTCAAGAGAATAGCAAATGCTCTTGATGCCGAGCTAGAGATCAGGTTGCGACCAAGGCGAAAATCTACTGGAGCAACTCTGGTAACACGCGCCGGTTAAATTGTGGCCGCTGACAACCGTTGCCAACATTTTTTTCAAACAATAGTTCGTGAACTATCTACACTAGCCCACGCAATGAGCGCCGCCCCCAGCGCGGCGGTCAATACCGGCTCCACCGGCACCAGCAACTTCTCACCCAGCTTCTCTTCAATGCTTCTCACCAGCCCCACATCCCTGGCCCCACCCCCGGTGAAGGCTACTTCCTTTTCCAGGCGGACTCTCTGCACCAAAGAGACTACTTTAATAGCCATTGATTCGTGCACCCCGGCCAGAATATCCTCTTTGGCTGCCCCTTCGGCGATGCGGGATATGGCCTCGGACTCGGCGAAGACAGCACAACTGGTGGTAAACTGCACCTGTTTTGTGGACTTAGATGAAAGAGGACCGAATTCTTCCAGAGGTGTTTGCAGGACGCGAGCCATCACCTCCAGAAAACGGCCGCTACCGGAGGCGCATTTCTCACTGACAACAAAATCTATCGCCTCCCCATGCCCGTTCAACTTTACCACACGGGTGGCCTGGCCGCCGATATCTATCACTGTTCTGACTTGAGGGAAAAGGTGGTGGATGCCCCGTGCGTGAGCGGCAATCTCAGTCACCTTCCGGGCCTGGAAGGGTACATTCGCCGCCCCGAAACCGGTTACAACGATATGGCTGATGTTATCCTTCGATAAACCAGCGTTAGATAGCGCAGATGCCAGAGCCTGCTCCGCGGCCTGTCGGTAGTTGCCACCGGAAATGGTTATGCATCGGCTTATAACGATACCATCAGCCAAGACTACCATTTTAGTGGTTACTGAGCCTATGTCTACCCCTGCTGTCCACACTACTACCACGTTTCCCATTCCTGGCTAAGACCCAATGTCAATGGTTTCCAACCCCTCCGCGATGGCGGCACGAACCAAACGGTGATCGGCAGCTAGAAACATCCACGGCATTCCAGTCGACTCTACTAAGGCCTTGGCAGATGCCAGATGTAAGGCGTCCAATGCCTTTAGAGCATTCTTCTCCGAGAGGAACACCGCAGTCTTCAAAACAGCCTCATCAACTCTTACGGCAAAGTAGCGTTCCCATTCATCGGCAAATGCCTCGACAATAGTATGGTATCCTGGCGCCGTCAGGTCACCTTCGCGGTACCTGCGGGCAAAGGCAGACCGAGCCTCCAAGTAAGCTAACAGTGACGTACCAACTAAGCTCGCTCCGGCCACTATCCCTTTCATCCGCCTTGAACCTGCTTCGTCGACATACAACTTCACTAAAGCGCTGGTATCGAGATAGAAGTTCAACCGCGCTCCTCAATGACCGTCTGGGCTACAGATTTACCTTTTATGGCCGGTGGATGACTGGCGCCTTTCGGTTTACCCCCACCCCATGAAGCGAAGCCACTGGCAACCAACTGACGCAGCACTGCATCGGGTTCCTTCTCAGGAGGCGGAAGCAACATAGCTACCGAAGTCCCCCTATCCGTGACTATGACCGTCTCCCCACTCTGAACCCGTTTTAGATAACTACTTAGCCGGTTTCTGAACTCCCTTACGCCGACTTTTTCCATACAACGCCCCCTTGTAGCAACATTATGCCATAATGTGTACGCAATATCAAACTATATCAGTCAATAAAAGGTGGTTAAACAGGCTCTTACCGTTTATCAAAAAAACAAGCAGACTACAAAATACCCCGGGCTAAAAGCCTGGGGTATATCAGAAATAACTATCAAAAATAATGCAGAGCCTCTAAGGTTTATTTCTCTGGATTATCTCTAAAAGCTCGCCACCAAAGATTTTTAACATCTGCATCCTGTCATCATGGGAAAGTTTATCCAGCTCAGCTATCAGATGGCGTGCATGGGTTTTATCTTTACGGGCCTTTTCATAAAGCACAGCAATGGGTTTAAGAGAGTCGGGGATGGGAATGGTTTTTCGTGGTGTAATTGCAGGTTCTGCCGATGGTCTTTCCCTTTGTTTCTTTTCCAGTATCTCCAGATAATCTATCAGAGCCCTGGCTTTTTCATCATTGGAGTTGCGTAGCTCGGCAATGCGTTCATCAATTCTTTTCTCCTGGACGGCCATCATCTCTTGAATATCGGCCAAGTTCACAAGAGATTCAATATCCAGGAGACGGCAGAGCTGGCGCACCAGCGCACCGGAGACTTTCAGGTTGACCTGTTCGACAGTATAGAAAGGCGATTCAGCCACCAGGCCGATTACATCCATACCGCTCTGCATAGCAGCGCCGGTTAAAAACACATTAAGATTGAACGCAATATTCATGGGTGGCACTACAGGGATACCCATTGTCTTCAGGTTTTGCAGAAGTATTGTATTGCTGGCCAACCCCATTACCCCTGGTTCGGCTTTGTGATGAACATCTGTAGCGAAGGCGCCGGCAATATATACCCGTTCTACCTTAAGCGCCTGCGCCACCTCCATTACTCTGAATGCCAGTTCGGAGCTTTTCCCCGGTAGAGGTTGGAGGTTGAGCGCTTCCGGTGAAAAATATCAGGTCGTTGGCACGGCCAGTATTCCAGTAGTAGAATTTGTTTTCAGGTTTTTCCCCCTCCCAGGCCATCTCGCCTAATCTCAGGAGCCCGTCCTCGACCTTCACGATAAAAGGAGGCGTGAAAAAATTATGCATCTCAATCTCAGCGAAGGGCTGGGCGCCAAGGCGGCTCCGGATATATTCCACGGCAATCAGACCAGCGTTGCCTGTTCCAGGCCCGGCAGCAAGCAAGTAAGGTTTGCGGACCTTGATTTCCTGAGTAATATTGACCGGCGGTTTAAACTTCTTCATTACCTACTATTATAACCTATTAAAAACATATATTGCTCCACCCACCAATATAGCCCCGAAAAAAAACAACATAAACAGGTCAAAACCTATTGAATGTACGGCAAACGCCTGTATACCGTGGGAACGCAATGATGTGGTCAAACCAATTTGACGGATAGGGTCAACACCATAGGTCAACGGGTCTATTTTAGTTAGAACGTCCATCCATGTGGGTAGATTTTTTAGAGGGAAAAAAGCGCCACTCAAAAAATATAGCGGCATTACTACTACCAGCATTACCACCTGGAAAGCCTGAATTGATTTGATAATAGCCCCCAATATAACGCCAAGAGCACTGGTAACTACAGCCAGTAAAAATATAAACGGGAATAGCTTGACTACCATGCTTACCGATAGGGACACCTCGGCTAACCACGGGACAAACATAAGGACAATAAAAGCCTGAGTTGT
>JACVQG010000104.1 GCA_015661045.1 Dehalococcoidia bacterium
TCCGCTAAAAGTGGCCCGGTTCTACCCTATTTCTATATATGGTATACATGGAATCATCAATGTCTTAACCTGTGTCCCTACCTGTCGGGATAAATCAGGACGCCACGAAGGATGAAAATAGCCATTGCCGGCGCCTGTAGTTGCCTGATTCATCAGGCAATGTTGGCCCGATAAATCGGGCAACTACATAATCCCTATACTCACTTCTTGCCAAATACCCGCTGGGCCATCTCCTGATAGGTATTTGTGGTCAATATAGCCTGGTAGTCCCGCACCAATGGTTTGGTAACTTTAACACGGGCCTTTTCCGGGGTGAAATCCCCGGAATCCTTACGGACCGATTTGCTCCCTCGGGAGGAATGAATCAATTTTTGGCCTTCAAAGCTCACCAGGTAGTTTGACAGCAACCTGGTAGCGTTTGGATGCGGCCGGTCTTTAACTAGCAGGATATTACCAGTCTGTACACACATCCCTTCTTTCATGTCCAGAAATTTTACCGGCGCTCCTTCTGTAATCAATGGCACAGCCAGGTCAAACCCGGCGCTCCACTCTAAAGCATATTCCCCCCGGGCTACCATGTTATCTCCTTCCTGGCTGCTGCCTCCAAACAAACCTATGTCTAAAGCCATAAGTTTGTTGAAATAACTTTCATCCAGGACTTTAAAGTACTGTAAAGTGTGGAAATTGGACATACCACCGCCACCACGCCGCGGGTCAGCCAAAAGTATCTTACCTTTCCATTTAGGGTCAAGTAAATCGAACCATGACTTAGGCTCATCGGCAGGCTTGACCAGATTAGTGTTAATGATCGGACCCAGAGTAATTTCGGTAACTGCGATAGCCCTGCCCTGGGGGTCAAATACAGGGTTATAATAGAACTTGTCTTTATTTATCGTTAATTCAGGTAATAGCTTGTCCATAGGGTCGGCTAAATCCGCCTCCAGAAAGTCACCGGTACTGGTAGACCCCAGCATAACCAAATCGCCAACCGGCTTCTTGATTTGCCGTTCAACTTTAGCCCTTTGCTGAGCATCCGAACCCCGTCCGACCAGGATAGATACATCGATACCATATTTTTCTTTGAAGGCACTGATTATTGCCGGGCGTACCGGTCCACCAAAGTCAGAGCCAGCATATACCACTACCGACCCCTCTACTTTGGCCGCTGCAATAACCTTCTCCCATTCCGTATCCTGTGCAGTCACCGGGCTTTGAGAGGGCGCTGTAGTCGGCCGCGGGGTGGCTGCAGGAACCGGCGCAGGCTGCGCGGCTGGTGTGCAAGCTAGAGTCACTAACAAAAGAACCATTAGAAGCGACGACAGTATAAAACCAATTCGATGTTTCACAGAGTACCTCCTATATTTATTCATCAAGGTGTTAACAAACCCTTTTAATGTTACCGATGTCTTTATTTTTTACCAAAGAGCCGGTTGGCCATCTCTTGATAGGTGTTCGTTGTTACAGTTACATTGTAATCCCGCAACAACGGTTTAGTAATTTTAATACGTCCCTTCTCCGGGGTGAAGTCTCCTACGTCTTTCCGAATTGATTTACTGCCCCTGGATGAGTGTATTATCTTCTGGCCTTCAGCGCTGAGTAACCAGTTAGCCAGCAACCGGGCGGCATTAGGGTGTGGACGGTCTTTAACCAGCATGATATTGCCTGTCTGGACTGACTGTCCCTCTTTCATATCCAGAAACTTCACCGGTGCGCCTTCGGTTACCAGCGGCATAGCGAGTTCGAAGGCAATATTAAAACCCAGGGCATATTCGCCTCGGGCTACCATATTATCTGCTTCCTGACTGCTACCACCCCAGAGGCCGGGGTCCAATTCAAGTAATTTTTGAAAATAGCTTTCATCCACTATTTTGTAAAACTGTAGAGTTTGGAAGGCGCTCATACCAGCCCCACCCCGTCTAGGATCAGCCAGGAGTATTTTACCTTTCCACTTTGGATTTATTATGTCAAACCAGGATTTCGGCTCATCACCTAGTTTAACCAGATTAGTGTTAATCAACGGCCCCAGGGTCAAATCAGTAGCGCCGACAGCCCTGCCCTGTGGGTCATAGACGGGGCTATAGTTGAATTTGTCCTTATTAATCTGCAATTCCGGCAATAGCTTTTCCATGGGGTCAGCTAAATCAGCCTCTAAAAAATCACTGGTGCTGGTGCCTCCCTGTTGCACCATATCTGCCACCTGTCTTTTAATCTGTTTTTCAACCTTAACCCTCTGTAAGGCATCCTGCCCACGACCCACCAACATGGAAACGCTGATGCCGTATTTCTCTTGAAAACTGTTGATAATGGCCGGCCTCAGTGGGCCTCCAAAATCGGAGCCAGCATATATTACTACAGAGCCTTCAGCTTTAGCTGCTTCTATGACCTTGTTCCACTCGGCATCCTGTGGGGATACCTGTCCCGGGGAAGAAGCAGCCGGGACCGGCAACTGAGGGGCGCTTTTGACCGGCGTTGAAACAGGCCCGGGAGAAGCGGGGGAACAGGCAGGGATGGTCAACAAGATTGTCACTAAAACCGTAGTTAGAAAAACACGGACTATACGATTCATATGAAGCCCCCTCCTGTGTTTTTTGGGATGAAACGATTTTAATAGTTAAAAATTACCAGCATAATAATGCAGGCAATCAATATTGTCAAGTTAATTTTAGCCATACGACGACAGCAATTGAATATCAGAGGAACCTATTACAATCGTTAGTTCCCCCATATAAATAAATCTGAACCGTCAAACACAGGTATAAGGAATAATGATTGCCCTTTCTGTAATAACAACCTTGAGAAGTAACTGCCACTCTGTTAAAATCCACCTATCGAGGGAAGGAGGCGCCTACTATGACGGCATCTTTAGACGGAATCAGGGTTATTGATTGGACGATTTTCCAGCAGGGGCCAGTAGCCTCATCTATGCTGGGAGACCTGGGAGCAGAGGTAATAAAGATAGAGCAACGGATTACCGGCGACCCGGGGCGAGGCTTCACCAGTATTATGGGGCTACCAGCAACAGCGATTGGCCAACGTAATTTCTACTACGAGACCAATAACCGCAGCAAGAAAAGCATTACCCTCGATATAAAAAAGGAACAAGGCCGGGAGGTGCTGTACCGCCTGGTGCGTAAGTCCGATGTATTTATACATAATTTCCGCCAGGGCGTGCCTGAAGAGGTTGGTCTGGGCTACGATCAACTATCCCAAATTAACCCGCTGCTCATTTATGGCTGCGCCTCCGGCTACGGCCCCAAAGGTCCGGAATGCCAAAGGCCCTCTTTTGACCCGGTTGGACTGGCCAGGACAGGTTTTTTAGACATCTGCGGTATTCCCGATATGCCTCCCCAGTACCCACCGGGGGGTATGGCCGACCAGATGGGAGGCATTATGCTGGCTTATGGCGTATTAGCCGCCCTGGTAACCCGGGAACGTCAGGGAATAGGTCAAAAGGTGGATGTTTCACACATCGGAAGCATGATGTGGCTGCAAAGCCTCAGTATTCATCAGTTTCTTATCAATGGCAAAGAACCACCCCGGCATAAACGGGACCGGGCAGCCAACCCCTTGAATAATTATTACCGTTGTGGAGACGGGAAATGGATTTTCCCGGCCATAATGCAGCCAGACCGTCATTGGGAAGAGTTCTGTCAGTGTATGGGTTTAGAACATCTGGTAAAGGACCCCCGTTTTATAGATTCGCAATGCCGGCGGAAGAACCGCGAGGAGCTGATTACCCTGCTGGACAACCTGTTCGCCCAGCAGCCGGCAGCGGAGTGGGCTACCCGGCTGCGCCGGGGACGCAATCTGGTTTTTGAAATTGTAAATAGTATCTCCGATATAGTAAACGACCCTCAGGTAAAGGCCAACGAATATATAGTAGAGATGGACCATCCCACCTGGGGACCGACAAAAATGGTAAATACCCCTATCAGGTTAAGCAAGAGCCATAGTAAAATAACCCGGCCTGCCCCGGAATTCGGGCAACACACAGAGGAAGTGCTTCAGGAAATCGGTGAATATTCCTGGCAAGAAATCATAGCGCTCAAAGAAGCGGAGGTTATTTAGACCGTGGCAGACTACGACACTCATTGCCCTTTGTGTAAATTGGAAAAAGTAACCGCCTGGCACCATGAAGACCCCGACTTTGTCATCCTGGACTGCGATGTCTGCTGGGTTCCCATGGGGGTAATGCGAAAACATGGCAACTCAGAGCAGGAATCTCCCGGCTATACACGGATGCTGAATAAACTGATGGAGATTGCAGACCGAGTACTGGGGAAAGGCAACTGGTGGATAGACCCCATCCAGAGAAGCGTACCCGGCCATACCCATGCCCATGCCCGGCACAAAGGGTGGTGGTGAATCAATGAAGATAGGTTATTTTCATGCCATAGGCGGCGCTGCCGGCGATATGATTATGGGCGCGATGGTGGACGCCGGTTTATCCCTGGAAGCCTTAAAGGCAGAGCTATCCAAATTACATGTAACAGGTTACACCATTTCGGCTCAGCCCGTCCGCCGCGGCCACATAAAGGGGACTCTCATTAACGTTGATGTAGTGGAGGCTTATCCCGGACTGCGCTCACTGAATGGGTTGTTGAAACTGGTGAAAGCATCGTCTTTCCCCGACAACATAAAGGCGCGGGGAGAGGCCATTTTCCGCCGATTGGCCCAGGCCGAGGGAAAAGTACATGGAGTAGCCCCGGATAAGGTCCGCTTTCACGAGCTGGGCGTGGTGGACACAGTAATAGATGTAATGGGCGCAGTAATCGGCATGGAGCTTTTAGAGCTTAGCGCCGTTTACTGTTCTCCTCTACCGGCAGGCAGCGGCACAATCATGACAGAACACGGCACGTATCATCTACCCGCCCCGGCAACCCTGGAGCTAATGGCCATGGCCGGAGCCCCATTGAGAGGTGAAACGAAGGAAGTGAGAGGTGAGAGGCCAGAGGTGGGAGCGGGGTCTCACCTCCCACCTCCCCCCTCTCATTTCTCATTTGAACAGACTACACCTACCGGCGCGGCTATTCTGACCACCCTGGCTAAATTTGAACAGCCCTCGCTTTATGTCAAGCAAATAGGCTACGGGGCCGGCAGCAAGGATACGGCCCGTATCCCCAATGTGCTGGCGCTATGGGTAGGGGAGACCAACGCCCCCCACGTAGGGGCGCAGCATGCTGCGCCCCTACAAGTAATTGAGACCAATATAGACAATATGAGCCCGGAAATTTCCGGGTATGTAATGGAGAAACTCCTGGAAATGGGCGCCCTTGACGTATGGTTCACCCCCATCCAGATGAAGAAGAACCGCCCGGCTATCACCCTGAGTGTCCTGTACCCTGCGGAGTTGGAATCGAGTGTAGTAGAAATCCTGTTCAGGGAAACAACCACCCTGGGGTTGCGCGTCCAGCCAGTGCGGCGCGTCGAGACAGGACGTGAGGTAGTGGAATTTGCCTCCAGTCTGGGGAAAGTGAAAGTGAAGCTGAAATACTGGAATGGTAAGGCAATCAGCCTCGCCCCTGAATACGATGATTGTCGCCGGCTGGCAGAGGAGAAGGGATTACCATTGGCTGAGGTTTATCGCGTGGTGAGCCAGGAGGCGGGGGAGAAGTTATTACATTGAAGCAGTGAACAGGACACTGAAGGGGGAAAAATGATAAGAACAAGTGAACTACCACAAGTTTTA
>JACVQG010000105.1 GCA_015661045.1 Dehalococcoidia bacterium
ACTTGTATAGGCATTTCGCTCTGGCTCATCTTATTCTCCCTTAAACTCAGCTTTCCCTATATATTATGCAGATGAACCTATTTTTTCACAAGCTCTCAGCATGACAAGTTGTATTGCCTTCTCTGTACGGGCCTCTCCAATAATGCAAAGACCCTGGGTTTTAAGGACTGTTCCTCAGGCTCTAATGTTAAAAATGACACTACATCACCTTGACATCGCCTGGTCTGTTGCCCATAATAAACCCTGAGCGGGTGTAACTCAGCGGTAGAGTGTTTGCTTCCCAAGCAAAAGGTCGAGGGTTCGAATCCCTTCACCCGCTCCAATCCGCCTAGATATTGAACGATTAAGCTATCCACGCCTCTTTTTTCCTTAGTTCGATAGCGAAGGCCAGCTTAACTTTCCATCCGTACCGGCAACTTGAACCCAGCTTCGTCCTACCGAATTATCCAAAATCCACTACCAATAGAATCTTGGTAAAGGAGTAGCTTCTTTGCCCAAATCACTTCTCTGCTTACTAATTAGCGTCAGCTAATGCATATTGTCCGTCTTACCCGCGAATGCGGGTATCCAGACGGGACCTGGATTCACCCGACTTTGTCGGGACGCGGGAATGACATCGGCAACCCCTTTGTAAAGCTATGCCAGAGTCAGTAACCTGGAGAGAAGTGGTAGGTAGTTAAGAAGCGCCCTTGCGATCAAGGATACTCTGGATTTTCTCGATCAAGTCCTCTGGTTTAAATGGTTTGGCGATAAAATCATTAGCGCCCCGTTTCAAAGCCTCATCAACAACTGAACCTCGTGCGCTAAAAACTATGACCGGGATTTGTGACGTGGGGCGCAATTTTTCCAGCACTTCAAGCCCCGTCATAGGAGACATAAATATATCGAGAAGCATGAGATCGGGCTTCTTCGATTGAGCCAGTTCCAGGGCTTCCTCTCCGCCGGATGCCGTAATAACATCATAGCCTGCCGTAGTTAAGGCGACCTTCACAAAACGGAGTATTCCAGCATCATCTTCAACTACCAATACGCGTTTTTTAATGCTCATAGTGGCTAAATAATACAATGCTTCATCTTATTTTTCAAATCTACAGATTAAAGAAAGCAAGATGGCCGCCCCGATTTCGTCGGGGCGGCCATCTTTGGCGCTTTTCTATATATTAGTTAATTCTAGGCGTCATAGTAGAGGTAGAACTCGTACGGGTGCGGGCGCAGGGCGATCTGCTGCATCTCGTTCTTCCTCTTATACTCGATCCAGGTCTCGATGAGGTCGGGCGTGAAGACCCCGCCTTCCAGCAGGAAATCGTGGTCCTTCTCCAGGGCTTCCAGCACCTCGCCGAGGGAACCGGGAGTGGATTTAATTTTGGCCTTTTCCTCTGCCGGCAACTCGTAGATGTCCTTATCCAGTGGCTGGCCCGGGTCCAGTTTCCTCTTGATGCCATCCAGACCGGCCATGAGCATCGCCGGGAGGGCCAGGTAAGGGTTGGATGTGGCATCGGGACAACGGTACTCGATACGCTTCGTCCTGGGATTACTAGAATACATCGGGATGCGGACGGAGGCGCTGCGATTGCGCTGGGAATAAACCAGGTTTATCGGGGCCTCGTAGCCCGGTACTAAGCGCCGGTACGAGTTGGTGGTCGGCGCTGCGAAGGCCAGAAGGGCGGGCGAGTGCGCCAGCAGCCCGGCTATGTAATGCTTGGCCAACTGGCTGATCATGGCGTAACCTTTGGCGTCGAAGAACAGGTTGACCCCGTTCTTCCACAGGCTCTGGTGGACGTGCATCCCGGAGCCGTTATCCTGGAAGAGGGGTTTGGGCATGAAGGTAGCGGTGAACCCCTTCTTAACGCAGGTGTTCTTGGCTATATACTTGTAGAGCATTACATTATCGGCCATTTTAGTCAGGGTGTCGTATTTCATATCGAACTCGACCTGACCGGCGGTGGCCACTTCATGATGATGCACCTCGATGTTAATGCCTGAATCTATCATCTTGAGGGCAATCTCCGAACGCAGGTCCTGGAGCTTGTCGGTGGGAGGTGTGGGGAAATAGCCTTCCTTGTAGCGCGGCTTGTAGCCCAGGTTGTGACCATGGCCGTTTCCGTTGCCGTTGCCGGAGGCGTTTCCGTTTTCGCCCGAGTTCCATATGCCCTCTTCGGAGTCGATGAAGTAGTAGCCGCTATGGCTATTCTGATCAAAGCGAATACTATTGAATATGAAATACTCCAGCTCCGGCCCCCAGTAGCTTGTATCTGCTATGCCTGTGGACCTGAGATAAGCCTCGGCCTTCTGCGCCACATACCGGGGGTCGCGGGAGTACGGTTGACCGGTCATGGGGTCCTTGACGTTGCACACAAGGCTCAGCGTCGGTATTTCGCAGGCCGGGTCTACAATAGCGGTGGTCGGATCGGGGAACAGGAGCATATCGCTCTCGTGTATCTTCTGGAAACCGCGGATGCTGGAGCCGTCGAACCCAATTCCTTCGGTAAATAAATCCTCCGATAGTTCCGTTGCCGGGACGGAGAAGTGCTGCCACAAACCCGGCAGGTCTATGAATTTAAGGTCTACAATCTTTAAATTCTTACTTTCTACCAACTGGATTACATCCCTGGCAGTTTTTCTCGGGGCAGCTTTTGTTGTTGTCATTGTTGGCCTCCTTGTGTAGCTTACGTAATGGATTGGCTAACGGCTATATAGCCAGTTTGCCTTCTTCTCTGGTTCTAACCCGTACTACTGTATCGATGGTGGATATAAAGACCTTGCCATCACCTATGTGCCCGGTCTGGGCGCGGCTGATGATAGCCTCTGTTATGGCCGGCGCTTCCTCATCCTCAACCACAATCTCAAGCTTTAGCTTGGGTAGATATTCGGAGCGGGCAGTATCGCCCTGCCCGTTCAGGTGGCCCTTCTGCCTGCCGTGCCCTTTTACCTCGGTAAGTGTCATACCGGGGTAACCCACCGCCTCCAGGGCCTTGCGCACCGGGCCTAAGCGTTCCCGCCGGATAATAGCCTCAATCTTTTTCATAGGCATCCTCTGAATGTTATGTTATTAAGGATAAAGGGAAAATGTTTCATACATGTTACAGAAGAGTTAAATTTAGATTACGGGACGACATGAGTGCTCTTGAGTCCATTGAGTTCTCCTAAATCCACCATCAAACCCTGACATCAAAACAAGTCAAGGATGGCTTCTTTGTGACTACGAAAGCGGCTTTGCCCAATTTCTCCCCCTTTCGCAAAGGGGGACAGAAGGGGGATTTACCTGTCACATCAGCAGCCGGGGAAAATCCCTCTCAATCTCCCTTTGTCAAAGGGAGGGGTTTATTGTCGTCTCCCTAATAGGAATGTTTCACCAATTTGGTGAACGAACTGCTCCTTTAGCAAGATTCAATGGGTGGTGGATTTGGTCCATTGAGTCTATTGTAATTTGGGGGTATTCGGAGGATTACCATATCTAATTTGAATGGCTCTATAGTTTATGATATATTCATGCCATCATGAGAATTTCAGCAGGCTCAAGTATGGGAAGCTTTCGTGTCGGGAAGGCAAGTATGATGACAGGAAGCCGGTTCTTCAAGGGGATGGCCCTGGTATTAGCTCTCTTCCTTGTGACTTCTACAGCGTGTGTTTCAAAAGCAGCTTTTGAAGAGCTGCAAACACAATTAAGCCAGAACCGGCAACAACTATCCGCTCAACAGGCAGAGACCGCACGGTTAACGTCCGCATTAACCCAGGAACAAGTCAAACTTAAAGAACTGAGCACGCAGCTATTAACTATACAGGGCGAGCTATCTTCAACTCAGAATAAAGCCTCTAATTTAGAATCACAGATAACGATTGTCAAAGCCGATCTTTCTTCAACGCAAAATAGAGCCTCCATTCTGGAATCTCAATTGACGGGCACAAAGGCCGAGCTATCAACGGCTCAAAGCAAGGCTTCCGGGCTGGATAAACAAGTTCTGAGCCTGCAATCTTCCCTGGATGCCGAAAAACAAACAGCTTCCCAATTAAGCAGCCAACTTACCCAGGCAAAGAACACGAACACTACATTGGGCCAACAATTAGACAACCTGAAATCAGAGTTATCTCAAGCTAAAAAAGCGATTACAGCTTTGAATCCGACAACCCTTTCAATCCCTGGAACTTCAGCCTCTAAAGATACAACGATCTCATCAAAAACATCCACAAATCTTGGCGATAGCATTATCCTGACGTATGAGCCAGCTCAGCCGGTGACCGGGCGTCCTGTACGCTTCAGTTTAGAGGGCCTGACGCCTTGGTCAAGTTTCAATGTGACCTTTGTCAATCCAGGCGGCATGCCTGTGGACTGGATAGATGAAACTGAGACCTTCTATACCAAGACTGGCTCACAGGAATTTCTAAAAACAAACAATCTTTTTGCCGATGGCAATGGTAAGAGCTCCTGGGTTCGCCCGAACATTCTAGAGACTGAAGGTCAGTGGACAATCAAAATCAATGTTGATAGCAAGACATATGAAGGGCGGTACACCCTTATACCTTTGCAAATGCAGATTAATACATTACCTTATTTGGGTGTGTCATTCAGACAATATTCCGGGAGCATAAGTGAAGTCTATGCTACGGCAGGCGTACCCCTGGCTTTGGCTCTGGATTTAAGCGGGACTCTCTATTTTATCAACGAAAGTTTAAAGCCATGGCTTGGTCAGTCTTATGTCCAAATACCTAATTTATATTTGTTATTCAACCGTGAACTCTTCAATAAAGCCCTGATATCCGCCGGTAAAATGCCAAACGGGTTTGAAGCCGGAACTTTTGTTCCTGGTAAGTATAGAGGCATCTACATCATCGCTGATTCCCTCAAATCGGAGATGATGAAAATCTTAATTCACGAATATACGCATCTGATTATAGATGAAATTGCGCCGAACACAGAGATCCCTGCATGGCTCAATGAAGGGGTTGCGACATATCTAGAGCTACACGTAGGTCCTGAGTTCGGCGCTGGTTTGAGAGCGCAGAGGGACGTATTTAGCCGTGCTGATGATGTCTACGTAAACCTTGTAAGAAATTCTGTATTCACATTCAGCCAGCTTAAGAGTCAGAAGGACTGGAATACCCAGACGAACAAAGAACGACTTAACTTACAATACTCACAAGCATATATGGCTGTACGCTATATGCTGGAGCGATTTGGCAACCAGTCGGTAGCGCTTATTCTCAGCGAGATGAAAAATGGCCAATCCTTTGATACGGCCTTTCAGAAAATTACAGGTGTCTCTATAGCCACTTTTGAGCAGGACTGGCTGAACTGGCAGAGGAGTTGGAAGGATAGCAATCGTGAGCTGGTTCGCCAATATGTGGGTCAGGTAGAAACAATAACGCAAGGTATCTCCGCCCTGAATAGCGACCGAGCGAATTTTCTCCGTGTATCGGGTTCAATGTCATTTAGTTCCAGAATCCCCACGCAAACCCAATTCGTGAGCCGTGCAGTTGTGCTGGAGAGCAAGGCTATCGCCCTCACTCCTCCACCTATGCTCAAGGATTTTCACGGGGAGTTGTCAACCTTTGTTTCTGTGTACAAAAGATGGCTCCAAATAGCATTAGATGCGTTCAAACAAGAGAGCAATACCTTAAT
The DNA here is from genome assembly GCA_015661045.1 of Dehalococcoidia bacterium. Taxonomy (GTDB): domain Bacteria; phylum Chloroflexota; class Dehalococcoidia; order JACVQG01; family JACVQG01; genus JACVQG01. The sequence goes on from JACVQG010000105.1 coordinate 5,618, forward strand.
TGACCAATCCAATGCCATGATTCCTGAAGTCAATGGGCGAGAAAATAGGCTTAGAACTCAATTGTATGATGTTAAATTTGATTGGGGCTTGACGAAATAGTTCCTTGCGATATGCCATTAAAGCCACGTCATTGCGGGATTAACCTCTCGCCCCTTTGGGGAGAGAATTAAAGGGGGTACAGACCTGGTACAATGGTAACAAAGTAGACCGGGGACATGGGTAACAGGTAGAGTATATAGGCAGGAGGTGCCTA